>NZ_JBHXEG010000032.1:0-14681 GCF_042724935.1 Kitasatospora sp. NPDC127060 | reverse complement strand
TGTTGGGGGGGGGGGGGCCGGGTGGTGGGTGGGGGGGGGGGGGGGGGGGGGGGGGGGGGGGGGCCCCCCCCCCCCCGCGGGGGGGCGGGTCAGCCCTGGGCGGGCGCGGTGACGGTGTAGGCGGCGTCCAGGACGACGGCGCCCTCGGGCAGCACCCGCACCGGGTTGAGGTCCAGCTCGAAGCCGTCCGGCCAGGCGGCGACCAGGTCGGCGACGCGCTGCAGCAGCTCGGCCATGGCGTCCTTGTCGGCCGCCGCGGTGCCGCGGGCGCCGTCCAGCAGCGGGGCGCCGCGCAGTTCGGCCAGCATCCGCGCCGCCTCGCCCGGGGCGAGCGGCAGCAGGCGGTGGCTGACGTCGTCGAGGATCTCGGCGAAGATGCCGCCCAGGCCGACGGTCAGCACGGTGCCCAGCGGGGTGCTGCGGGCGCCGACCAGCAACTCCACGCCCTCGGCGACGAGTTCCTCGACCAGCACGGTGCCGCCCAGGGCGGCGAGGTCCTGGAAGGCCTGGGCGGCCTGCTCAGTGGTGACGCCCACCTTCACGCCGCCGGCCTCGCTCTTGTGCAGCAGGCCCGGGACGACGGCCTTGGCCACGGCCCGGCCGCCGACCTCGCGCACCGCCTCGACGGCGTCCTCGGCGGTGGTGACGGTGCGTCCGCGCGGCACCGCGATGCCGGCCTGGGCGAGCAGCTGCTTGAGCTGCGGCTCGCTGGCGCCCTCGGCCGGGGCCGGGGTGGCCGCGGCGCTCTCCTGGGCCTGCGCCCGCGGGCGGCTGACCTGCCACAGGTTGGCGGCCGCGCGCAGCGCCCGGGCCGGGGTCGGGAAGTCGGGCAGCTGGGCGGCGCGCATCTGCTCGGCGGCGTCGGGGGCCAGGAAGTCGGCGGCGGTGCGGGCCACGAACACCGGCTTGCCGCCCTTGCGGGCGGCCTTGGACAGCGCGGTGACGGCCTTCTCGACGTCGGGGCCGGCCATGACGCAGAAGCAGGCGAGGATGATGTCGACCTCGTCGTCGGCGATCAGCACGTCCAGCGAGCGGTCGAACAGCGTCGGGTCGCTGAGCACGGTGGCGGTGATGTCGACCGGGTTGTCCACCGAGCCGAACGCCGGGACGATCTCGGCCAGCGCGGCGGTGCTCTCCGGGGAGAGGCGGCTGAGCTCCAGGCCGGCGTCGATGGCGTCGGCGGCCAGGATGCCCGAGCCGCCGGAGGTGGTGACCACCGCGACCTTGGGGCCCTTGGGGCGCAGCGGGAACTCGAAGGCCTGGGCGGTGTCGAGGAGTTCGTCGATGTCGTCGACGCGGGCGATGCCGAGCTGCTTGAGGGCGGCGTCCAGGACGCGGTCGTCGGTGGACAGGGCGCCGGTGTGGGAGGCGGCGGCGCGGCTGCCGGCCTCGGTGCGGCCGGACTTGAGGAGGGCGACGGGCTTGCCGGAGTCGCTGAGGGCCTTCAGGGTGGCGATGTCGGGGATGTCCTCGAGGTAGCCGACCAGGCCGGTGCACTGGGGTTCGTCGGCGAGTTCGCGCAGCACCTCCAGGGCGGTGACGTCGGCGTCGTTGCCGGTGCTGACCACCCAGCCGGGGCGCAGCCCGCGCTGGAGGGCGAGGCTGGCGGCGCCGAAGCCCAGGGCGCCGCTCTGGCTGACGAAGCCGAGGGTGCCGGGCTCGAAGGGGACGTCGTCGGCGCCGAAGAGGGGGCTGAAGGTGGCCAGGACGCGGGTGTTGTAGCTGACGGCGCCGATGCAGTTGGGGCCGATCAGGCGCAGTCCGCCGGCGCGGGCGGTGGCGACGATCCGCTCCTGGAGGGCGGCGCCCTCTGGGCCGGTCTCGGCGAAGCCGGAGGAGGCGATGACGGCCAGCGGGACGCCGGCGGCCACGCAGTCGTCGACGGCGCCGGCGACGCGGTCGGCGGAGACCATGATCAGGGCCAGGTCGACCGGGCCGGGCACCTCGCGCAGGCTCGGGTAGGCGGGCACGCCGAGGATCTCGCCGCCGCGGGGGTTGATGGGCAGGATGCGGCCCTTGTAGCCGTAGCGCAGGAGGTAGTCCATGGGCTTGCGGCCCAGGGCGCCCTTGCGTTCGGTGGCGCCGATGACGGCGATCGAGTCGGCGTTCCACAGCGCTGATATCGCGCTCATACGAGAGCCTCCTGGGCGCCGGCGGGGGCGCGGGTTTCGGGGGTGAACAGGGCGTGCAGGGCCTCGACGTAGACGTCGCCGTCGGGGGCGGCGGCCAGTTCGCGGGCGCGGACGGTGGGTTGGTGGAGCATCTTGTCGACGATGCGGCGGATGCTCTGGGCGACGGCGTCGCGGGCGCCGTCGTCGAGGGCCTCCAGGCGGCGGGCCAGCCGGTCGAGTTCGGCGGTGGTGGCCTCGGCGGCGCTGGTGCGCAGGGCGGCGAGGATGGGGGTGGCGCGGGCGGCGCGCTGGGCGGCCTTGAAGGTGTCGACCTCGGCGTCGACGATGCGGTGGGCCTCCTGGACGCTGGAGACGGACAGTTCGTCGTCGCCGCCGTCGCGGGCGATGCGCTGGAGGTCGACCAGGACGGTGCCGGGCACCTCGCCGGCCTTCGGGTCGATGTTGCGGGGCAGGGCGAGGTCGAGCAGGTAGAGCTCGCGTCCGGCGCGCCGGGCCATCGCCTGGGCGACCTGGTCGTGGGTGACCAGGGGTTCGGTGGCGGCGGTGCAGCTGACGACGACGTCGACCTCGGCGAGCAGCCGGGGGATCTCCTCGAGCGGGTAGCCCTGGCCGTCGGCGGTCTCGGCCAGGCGCTGGGCCTTCTCCGGGGTGCGGTTGGCCATGTGGATGGTGGTCAGGCCGGAGCGGCGCAGGGCGGCCAGGACGACGCCGCCGAAGGAGCCAGCGCCGATGACCAGGGCGGTCTTGCCGTCGAGGGAGCCGACGGTGCGTTCGAAGAAGGCCAGGCCGGCGGTGGCCAGGGAGCGCCCGGCCTCGTTGAGGCCGGTCTCGTTGCGGGCGCGCTTGCCGGTGCGCAGGGCGGCCTGGACGGCCTTGTTGAGGCCGGCGCTGGTGGCGCCGGCGCGCTGGGAGCGGTCGAGGGCCTCCTTGATCTGGCCGAGGATCTGGTCCTCGCCCAGGACGACGGAGTCGAGGCCGGAGGCGACCTGGAAGAGGTGGCGCAGGGCGTCGTCGGCGGTGCGCACGTACTGGTAGGGGGCGATGTCCTCGGCGTCGACGCCCGTGTGGCGGGCGATCAGGTCGCTGAGGGCGGGGGCGGGGTCGTCTCCGGGTGTGGTTTCGAGGTAGACCTCGAGCCGGTTGCAGGTGGACAGGACGACGGCGTTGCCCAGGCCCTGGGTGTTGATCTCGCTGACGAGGTCGTCGAGGGGGTTGGGGGTCTCGTAGAGCTGTTCGAGGAGCTCCAGGGGGGCGGTGGCGTGGCTGAGCCCCACCGCGACGAGGGTGCTGCTCTCGGGAGTCGGTCGTTGCACGGTATTTCACACCTCAGTAGTCCGACGGGGCCCGGCCGGGGCGGGGCCCGGCCGGGGCGGTGACGGCCCGTCGGCCGGCCGTGGCGCGGCCGACGGGTGTCGTCTCGGTGCGGGGGGCTCAGGCGCCCAGGCGCGGGGCGAACTCGGTGGCCCAGTAGGTGATGATCTGGTCGGCGCCGGCCCGGTGGATGGACAGCAGGCTCTCCAGGACGGACGCGTCGCGGTCGAGCCAGCCGTTGGCGGCGGCGGCCTCGATCATGGAGTACTCGCCGGAGACCTGGTAGGCGGAGACCGGGACGTCGACGCGGTCGGCGATCATGCGGACGATGTCCAGGTAGGCCATGGCGGGCTTGACCATCACCATGTCGGCGCCCTCGGCGAGGTCGAGGGCGACCTCGCGCAGGGACTCGCGGATGTTGCCGGGGTGCTGCTGGTAGCTGCGCCGGTTGCCTTCCAGGCTGGACTCGACGGCGTCGCGGAAGGGGCCGTAGAAGTGGGAGGCGTACTTGGCGGAGTAGCCGAGGATGGCGACGTTGCCGTGGCCGGCGGCGTCCAGGGCGGCGCGGATGTGGCGGACCTGGCCGTCCATCATGCCGCTGGGGGCGACGATCTGGGCGCCCGCGTCGGCCTGGACGACCGCGGCCTGGGCGTAGAGCTGGACGCTGGCGTCGTTGTCGACGTCGCCGTCCGGGCCCAGGACGCCGGTGTGGCCGTGGGTGGTGTACTCGTCGAGGTTGATGTCGCCGATGACGACGGTGGCGTCGCCGACCTCGGCGGTGACGTCGCGCAGGGCGATCTGCAGGATGCCCTCGGGGTCGAGGGCGCCGGTGCCCTGGGGGTCCTTGTGCTCGGGGATGCCGAAGAGCATCACGCCGCCGACGCCGGCGCGCACGGCGTCGTTGGCGGCCTTGCGCAGGGAGTCGCGGGTGTGCTGGAAGACGCCGGGCATGGAGGGGATCTCGCGCGGCTCGGTGAGGCCCTCGCGCAGGAAGAGCGGCTGGATCAGGTTGCTGGCGTTGACCTGGGTCTCGGCGGTGAGGCGGCGCAGGTGGGGGGTGCGGCGCAGTCGGCGGGGGCGGTGCAGCGGGGCGCCGGCCGGGGTGCTGAACGGGGAGGGGCCGAGGATCGACTGGTGGTTGCTCATGGCGGGTCGGTGCTCCTTAGCGGGGCTGGTCCTTGACGGGGCTGGATGGTGGGGCTGGATGGCGGGGCGGGGCCTCGGTGGGGTCGGGGCCCGGTGGAACGGGGTGGGGACGGGGTGGGGCGGGGTGGGGCGGGGGTGGGGACGGGGTGCGGGCGGGGTGCGGGCGGGTCTCAGAGGGTGGAGCCGAGGAAGACCTTCTCCAGGTGGTGGGTGATCTCCGGGTCGGGCCGGTGGAACCAGTAGCCGGCCCGGGAGCGGTTGAAGATGCCCAGGCGCTGGAGGGTGACGGACAGTTCGGCGAACTTGACGGCCAGGCCGGCCGGGTCGACGACGGGCAGGCCGTGCAGTTCGCGGATGCCGCGGTTCCAGAGGATCTCGTTGGGGATGCCCTCGGCCGGGATGATCACCTCGGCGCCGGCCTTGGCGGCGCGTTCGGCGGCCTCGGTGTAGGTGGTGAGGAACAGGTCGTCGTCGCCCTCCAGGGCGCGGTGGACGCCGTCCCAGCCGCCGGGGACCACCTCGTAGCTCGCGAGGGAGGAGTCCAGGCCGTAGCGGGTGATGTTGGCGCGGATCGGCTCCTGCAGCGGCGGCATGAAGCCGAGCAGGCCGAAGCGGTAGCCGGACATCGCGGAGAGGTGGAAGGCGGTCTCGCCGTAGCCGAGGGTGGGGATGGCGGCCAGGTGGCGGGCGTCGCGCAGGCCCGGGTCCTGGCCGGCGGCGACCACCCAGGCGTCGTAGCCGGCGCGTTCGGCGGCCACGGCGCTGTGGGCGAAGTGCTCGCTGAAGAGCACCTGGGCGGCGTGGTGGCCGACCAGGCCGAAGGGGGTGTTGGAGGGGTAGGTCTGGGCGGGCAGGGTCTTGATGTCGATCTCGGTGTCGGGGCCCTTGATGGCATCGAGGTGCTCGCGGTACCAGGTGTCCAGGAGCGGCAGGCGCCCCTCGACGGTGTGTTTGTGGAACCAGATGCGCACGTGTCTCATCTCCTGGGGTCACGGGGACGGCGGGGAGGGGTGGGGGTGGCGCGGGCGGGTCAGTGGATCGGCTGCGGACGGGGGGCGCAGTCGAGCAGGGACGCCTTGATCAGGTACTCGGTGGTGCGCTCGGGGTCGGCGGCGGTGCGGCCGATGTCGTCCAGGGCGCGCTGCAGGGCGGTGGTGTCGTCGAGGCCGGCGGTGCGGGCCTCGCTGCGGGGCAGGACGGCGTCCAGGACGGCGGCGCGGCGCTGGGCGGCCGTGGTGGTCAGGGCGGTGTCGGGCAGCCAGCCGCCGTGGACGCCGGCGAGGGTGCGGCCGTAGGCGACGGCGTCGTGCAGGCCGCAGTTCATGTTCATGCCGCCGGCGGTGGAGGTCAGGTGGGCGGCGTCGCCGGCGAACAGCACCCGGCCGGCGCGGTAGTCGGGCAGGACGAAGCGGGCCAGCCGGTAGGTGTGGGCGTCGGTGACGCGGACCCGGTCGGCGACGGCGGGCAGGGCGCGGTGCAGGAGGTCGCGGACGGCGGCGTGGTCGGCGGCGTGTTCGCGGTCGGTGGTGCGGGGCATCCGGAAGATCAGGCGCCAGTGGTCGGGCATGCCGAGGATGCTGAAGGACTGGGCCGGGTCGCGGACGTAGGCCAGCGGGGCCAGGCCGGGGATGAGGGCGTCCAGCGGGGTGTCGGTGACCACCCGCAGGGCGTAGGAGGGGTAGGGGCTGGCCTCGGAGGGCAGTTGGAGGGCGGTGCGCACCAGGCTGCGGCTGCCGTCGGCGGCGACCAGGTGGTCGGCGTCCAGGGGTTGGCGCAGGCCGCCGCGGCCCTGGGTCCACAGCCGTACCGCGTCGCCGTGGGGGCGGACGTCCAGGACGGTGGTGCCGAAGTGGACCTCGGCGTGGGGGTGGGTGGCGAGGGCGTCCAGGAGCAGGGGGGTGAGGCGGGACTGCTCGACGTGGACGCGGTAGGGGTGGCGGGTGTGGCCGGCCAGTGGGGCGTAGGGCAGTTGGTGGATGACCCGCTGGTCGAGGGTGCGCCACTGGATGTGCTCCACCCGGCGGCCGGCCGCGACGAGGTCCTCGGCGACGCCGAGTTCCTCGAGGAGGTCGAGGGTGGCGGGGTGGAAGGTGGAGGCCTTGGAGGCGGTGGAGAGGGCGGGGGCCTGTTCCAGGACGGTGACCGGGACTCCGGCGCGTGCCAGGACGAGGGCGGTGGTGAGGCCGACCGGGCCGGCTCCGACGACGACGACGGGCCGGCGGGCGACGCTCACGCGGTGCGGCCCGCGGCCTGGACCGCGAGGCGGTTGAGCTGCCAGGGCTGCTCGGTGACGCCGGCCGGGGCGCCGGTGTGCTTGTACGCCCAGCGGGCGGAGCAGATGTTGGACGTCAGCAGGACGCGGTCGTTGCCGGTGCCCAGGGTGTGCAGGGCGTCGAAGGTGAACATGCCGGTGCCGGTGAACAGCAGGGCGGCGTCGTCGGCGATGCCGGCGGCCTCGACCTGGCGCACCAGGTCCTCGGTGGTGACGTCGTAGGGGGAGAACCGCTCCCCCGCCTGGATCGGCAGCACCCGCGAGACCTTGAGGCCGGCCTGCTCCCAGTAGCTTCGGGAGAGTTCGGTCAGCCACGGCTCGTACGGGGAGACCAGGACGAGGTCGGTGATGCCGAGGTCGGCGCAGGTGTCCAGGGTGGCCAGGGTGGAGGAGGTCACCGGGTAGCCGGCGCTCTCGCCGAGCTGGTCGCACAGGCGGCGGTCGCCCTGGGGGTCGAGCAGGTAGTGCGATCCGCTGCAGGCCACCACGGCGGCGTCGAGGGCGAGCTTGCCGAAGGTGCTGAGGACCTGCGGGAGGATCTCGTTGTAGGTGTCGAGACGCTCGCGCAGTCCCTGGCCCGGCAGTTGCGGGAACCGGGCCGTGTGCACGTTGGCGGTGGGGCGCATCAGGTGGGCGATCTCGGGCTCGGCCGCGGCGTTGCCGGAGGGGACGACGACGCCGACGCGCGCGGCGGAGTGCAGGGACATGACGGGACCTCATTCAGCGGTGGGAGATGCGTCCGAAGGGCTCGGGCCCTGGCGCGGGAGGTGTCCGCGCCCTTCCTGGGCGGCCGGTGCAACACTAGGAACGCTCCGCTGGGGAGGCACTACGGAATTACGCAGTCAGCAGTTCGGGGCGGATCGGCAGGCGGTGGACGGTGGCGCCGTGCAGGGCGTTGGCCAGTTGGGCGCGGCGCTGGATGGACAGCTTGCGGTAGATGCGGGTGATGTGCTGCTCGACGGCGCGGCAGCCGACGCCCAGGCGTTCGGCGATGGCCTGGTTGGTGTGGCCGTCGAGCATCAGCTGGGCGATGCGGCTCTCGTGGGGGGTCAGCGGGCCGTGGCCGGCGCTCTTGTCCTCGGTCTCGGGGCGGCCGGTGAGGGCGGGGTGACCGAAGGCCAGGTGCCACTGGCGTACGTGGGAGCGGGCGACCAGGCTGTGGCGGGCCAGCGGGTCGGTGCGCAGCAGGCGGTGCAGGGAGACCTCGTCGGAGACGTTGAGGACGAGGAGTTCGCCGCCGTCGCCCTCCCAGGTGCCGCCGCCGATGAGCAGACCGCGGGCCTCCAGGCCGTGCAGGAAGCCGCGGTGCTGGGTCCAGGCCTGGTGGGTGCTGGTTCCCTCGCGGAAGGTGCGTTCGGCGATGTACGGCATGAGGGTCTCCGGGTGTGCTGGCGGGGCGGGTCGGGGGTGGTCATGGGTCGGGCCCGGGGAAGGTGGTGGCCTTCCCCGGGCCCGGGTGGGGGTGGGCGGGTTATTCGGCCGGGACGGCGGCGGGGACGGGCGTGGCCGTGGCGGCGGGGGCCGCGGCGGGGGCGGCCGGGGTGGCGGCCGGCTGGGGCTTGCGGCGCAGCAGGACGGTGGCGCCCAGGACGGCGGCGGTGCCGGCGATGACGGTCCAGCCCAGGGGCTCGCCGAGGACGAGGCCGCCGAGGATGACGGAGACGACGGTCATCAGGTAGACGACGGTGGCGGAGGCGGCGGGGCCGTCCTTGGTGATGATCATGGTGTTGAGCAGGACCGCGAAGCCGGTGCACACGATGCCGAGGACGATCAGGGCGATGGTGGCCTTGGCGGTGGCGTGGATGGCGGGCAGGCCCAGGAACGGGGCGGCGATGGCGCTCAGGACGGCGGCGGTGGACAGCTGGCTGCCGGCGAGCATGAACACCGGGATCTTGCGGGGGGCCAGGAAGCGGCCGACGTAGGCGAAGCTGGAGCCGAAGCTGATGGCGCCGACGACGCAGCAGATGAGGCTCTCGGTGGTGACGTGGGTGTCGTGGCTCCAGGGGGCGGAGACCAGGACGACGCCGAGCACGCCGAGGGCGATGCCGCCGATGCGGCCCAGGCCCAGGCGCTTCTCGGAGCCGAGGGCGACGGCCGCGGTCATGGTCCACACGGGTGCGGTGCCGCTGAGGATGCCGGCGATGCTGCTGGATCCGGTCTGCTCGCCGTAGGCGAAGAGCAGCCAGGGCAGGACGTTGCCGAGCAGGGCGGCGACCAGGATGTGGCCCCAGGTGTCGCGACCCCTGGGCAGGCTCTGCTTCTTGGCGAAGCCGATGCCCAGGACGACGATGGCGCCCAGGACGAGCCGGGCGAAGACCATCTCGACGGGCGAGAACCCGTCACCGGCGACCTTGATCCAGAGGAAGACGGATCCCCAGACGAGGCTGAGCACGCTCAGACGGATCAATGCGGCCTTCGACATGACATTCCCTCTTCTCACACACGCCCCGGCATGGTGGGGATCCGGACGGGGATCCGTTCCGGGCACGGCGGATCGCGGGAGGGCAGGCGTGGCTGCTCCCGGACTTGCCGTGTGGGAGGGGTTCCGCGGGGACGTGGTCGCGGGCCCTTGTGAGTAAGAGCGTCACATCCGCGTCCCTGCGGCGTCCATCAAACTCTGCTACCGATGATCTTGAAGTGGGGGCTTAAGCGTCCTGGTCGGCGGCGCGCAGGGCGTTCGACTCCTCGGCGGCGGCGGTCTCGCGCAGGGCGTCCAGGACGGCGGCGATCTGCGGGACGCGCTGTTCGCCGCGGCGTACGGCCGCGAACACCCGGCGGCTGGGCGCGTCGGTGAACTCCCGTACCACCACGCCGTCGCGGGCCACCGGGCGGGCCAGGCGGGGCACCAGGCTGATGCCCAGGCCCGCCCGTACGGCGGCGAAGGTGGCCTCCCAGTCGCCGATGGCGTGGGTGGCCTGGGGGACGAAGCCGGCGGCCGCGCAGGCGGCCAGCGGGATCTCCTGGCACATGCCGACGGTGGCGAAGATCCAGGCCTCGTCGGCGAGGTCGGGCAGGCCCAGGGTGGGGGCGTCGATGAGGGGGTGACCGGTGGGCAGGGCGACGTCGAAGATCTCGCGCATCAGCGGGACCTTGTCGAAGCGGGCGTCGTGCGCGGGGGCGTCGGGGGCCTCCACCGCGATGGCGACGTCGGTCTCGCCGCGGGAGAGGCGCTCGAAGCTGTCCGGCGGGTCGACCTCGGCCAGTGCGGTGCGCAGCCGGGGGTGGGTCTGCTTGAGCAGGCCGGCGGCGGGCAGGATCAGCGGGGCCAGGGTGGTGGCGAAGCCGGCCACCGAGACCTGGCCGGCCTCGCCGTCGCGCTGGGCGGCGAGGTCGTCGTAGAGGGTCTCGATGGTGTCGAAGATGCGGGTGGTGTGCTGCAGGACCAGTCGGGCCTGGGCGGTCAGGCGCAGTCTGCGGCCCACCGGTTCGGTCAGCCGCACGCCCAAGTCCTTGCTGAGGGCGGCGAGTTGCTGGGAGATGGCGGAGGGGGTCAGGTGCAGGGCGGCGGCGACGGCGCTGACCGTGCCGTGTTGTTCGAGTTCGGCGAGGAGCTGGAGTTTGCGCAGGTCCAGTTCGCTGGGGTGCCGCAGGCGTCCGGGGGCTGATTCCATGTCAGGGCACAACGTCCGGTGGTGGGGCCGCTGTTCCGGGTGGGCAGGCGCGGTCGCCTGCCCGCCCGGTTCGGCGGCGGGGTGCGGGATCAGGCGGGTTTGACGGTGCCGGTGGCGAGGTCGACGACGTCGCGGGCGAGGAGCTCCAGGGCGGCGAGGTCCTGTTCCTCGCGGCGGCGGGTGCGGGCCTCGCCGGGCATGGTGGGGTCGAGGACGACGTTCTCGACGCCGAGGTCCGTCAGCAGGGTCAGGTCGGAGCGGATCTCCTCGGGGGTGCCGATGCCCATCACCCGTTCGCGGCCCAGCGGCCGGTCGGTGAGGCGCAGTTTGATCCGCGGGGCCAGGGCGGGCACCGGCAGGTCGAGTTCCTTGGCGGTGGCGCGCAGGGCCGGCAGGCCGATGTTGACCAGCCATTCGGCGGTGACGGAGGTGGGGTGCCAGGCGTCCCCGTAGCGCACCGCGCGGCGCAGCGCCCCGCGGCTGTGGCCGCCGACCCACACCGGCGGGCCGGCGGGCTGGACGGGCAGCGGGCCGGTGCTCAGGTCGGTGAAGGAGACGTAGCGGCCCTGGAAGGAGGCCCGCTCCCCCGCCCAGCAGGCCTTGATGGCGGCGAGGTACTCGTCGCTGCGGGCACCGCGCTGGTTGTACGGGACGCCGAGGGCGGCGAACTCCCCCGGTGCCCAGCCGGCGGCGACGCCGAAGGTGAAGCGGCCGCCGCTGAGCTGGTCGATGTTGGCGACGGTGCGGGCGACCAGGAGGGGGTGTCGGTAGGGCAGGATCGCCACCGTGGTGCCCAGGCCGATGCGGGTGGTGGTGCCGGCCAGCCAGGCCAGCACGGTGAACGGGTCGTAGAAGGGGGCGGCGAACAGCCGCTGGACCTCGGGGGTCAGGGCGACGTGGTCGGAGACCATCAGCTGGTGGTAGCCGAGTTCCTCCAGCCGGGCCGCCCACCGGCTCATCCCCTGGGGGGTGGCCGATTCACCGTAGTTGGGGACGTTGACGCCGAACTTCACCGCGGCCTCCGGGAGATGGACTGAATGGGGTGGACGGCCTCCGGGCCGGCGGGGCGCAGCCGTAGCGCGGCCGTGTGGAGGAGGAGGGAGCCCAGTGCGCCGGCGGCTGCCAGGACCGGGAGCAGACGGACGTCGGTGCCGGCGGCCAGGACGGCTCCGCCGGCGGCCGCGCCCACGGCGCCGCCGAGGTAGGTGGCGGAGCTGTTGAGGGCCAGGGCGCCGGCCCCGGCGGTGGGGCCGAGGTCCAGCAGCCGGTGCTGCTGGGGCACCACGAAGGCCCAGCCGGCCGCGCCCCAGACGAACAGCAGCGGCAGGGCGGCGGCGCCGGGCGCCGCGGCCAGGGCCAGCAGAGTCAGGGCGAGGACGACCAGCAGGATCGCGGCGACCCGGCCGGGGCGCCCGAGGCGGTCGAGCAGCGGGCCGATGCCGATGCTGCCGATGACGCCGCCCAGGCCCCATAGCCACAGGCCCAGGGTGGGCGAGCCGGCGTGGTGGGCGTTCAGCAGCGGCACCAGGTAGGTGTACAGGCCCAGGCTGGCCACGGTCTGGCCGAAGGTGGCGGCGACGGCCAGGCCCACCCGGGCGTCGCGCAGTTGTTCCGCGCGGGCGCGCAGGCCGGGCATGGCGGCGCCGTCGACGCGCGGCAGCCACAGGGCGGTGCCCGCCCAGGCGACCGCGCCGAGGGCGGTGACCAGCCAGAACGCGACGCGCCAGCCGAGGTGTCCGGCGAGCAGGAGTCCGGCGGGCACGCCCAGGACGGTGCCGGAGCTGAGGCCGCCGAGCACGATGGCCAGGGCGCGGGCCCGGCGTTCGGGACCGGCCAGGGCCGAGGCGGCGGTGGCGGCCACCGGCATGAAGACGCCCGCTCCGGCGCCGGCCACTCCGCGCAGCACCAGCAGCACGAGCGCGGAGGGGGCCAGGGCGCTGGCCGCGTTGGCGAGGGTGAAGACGCTCAGGGCCGCCAGCAGGACGGTGCGCACGTTCCAGCGGCCCAGGGCGGCCCCCAGCAGCGGCGCCAGCAGCGCGTAGCAGAGGGTGAAGGCCGTGACGAGCTGGCCGGTCTGCGCCATCGACCCGTGCAGGTCGTGGGAGATGTCGGGCAGCAGGCCGGCCGTCAGGTAGGCGTCCGTGCCGATGGACAGCGCCCCCAGGCCGAGCAGTAACGCGCGGAACACGCGACCTCCTTGGTTCGGTGCAAGCCCGGCCGCCGCGGGTTCCTGCGGACCGGTGCCGGGCTTCGTGGATCAGCCTGTCCCAGCCGGGCCCGCCGAAGCGCACCGGGACGGGTCGGCTGTTCGGGATCCCGCACCGCCGGGCGGCCGGGCCGGCTCCCGGCGCCGGAAGCTGTCCTAGCTTCGAGAGCGAAGGCAGTCGGAGCAGTTCGCTGCCGACGCCGCGCCCGACCGCGGACACAACTCGGCTACGGAAGGACCCCGCAATGCTGGACCGTGCGCTCGCAGACTCGTGGTTCCCCTCGGGCCTGCCGGAGGTGCAGGAATGGGAGGAGCGCTACCCGGAACGTGACCTCGCCCCGGGGGCCGAGGTGACCCGCTTCGCCCCCAGCCCGACCGGCTCGCTCCACCTCGGTGGGCTCTATGTGGCCCTGCTGTCCAGGGAGTTGGCCCGCCAGACCTTCGGGACGTACCTGGTACGGGTGGAGGACACCGACACCGGCCGTGAGGTCGCCGGGGCGGCGGAGGCCTTCGCCGAGGCGTTCCGCTACTTCGACCTGGTGCCCGACGAGCTGGAGGGCAGCGGGGCCTGGGGGCCCTACCGGCAGTCCGAGCGGGAGGACGTGTACCTCAGCTACGTGAGGGAGTTGGTGCGCCAGGGGCAGGCGTACCCGTGCTTCTGCTCGGCCGAGGAGCTGGCCGCCAACACCGCCGGGCAGCAGCAGTCGCGCTCCCCGCTGGGCTACTACGGCAAGTGGGCGCGCTGCCGCGGGCTGGGCGCCGAGGAGGCGGACCGGCGGATCCGGGCCGGCGAGCCGTTCACGGTGCGCTTCCGCTGCCCGGTGGGGATCCCCGGGCGGGTGCGCTTCCAGGACCGGCTGCGCGGCTCGCTGACCATGCTGGACAACGGCAACGACGTCGTCATCCTCAAGTCGCCCCAGCAGGGCCGCAGTCTGCCGACCTACCACTTCGCGCACGTCGTCGACGACCACCTGATGCGGGTGACGCTGGTGGTGCGCGGCGAGGAGTGGATCTCCTCGCTGCCGCTGCACCACCAGCTCCACAAGGCGCTGGGCTTCAAGCCGCCGCGGTACGCGCACATCGCGCCGCTGATGAAGGTGGAGGGCTCCAGCCGCCGCAAGCTCAGCAAGCGCAAGGACCCGGAGGCGGGCGTCGCGTACTACATGGCCGCGGGCTACCCGGCGGCGGCCGTACGGCACTACCTGCGGGGGCTGGCCAACAACCGGCTGGCCGACCTGCCGGTGGACAAGGCCGCCCAGCAGGCGCTCGCCCTGGACGAGGCCGGGCTGTCGGGCGCCATGGTGGACCTGGCCAAGCTGCGCTCGGTCAGCCGCGACCACATCGCCTCGCTGCCCTCCGAGCAGGCCCTGGAACTGCTGGAGTCCTGGGCGTGCGAGTACGACCCGGAGCTGGCCGGGCAGTTGCGGGCCAACCGGGTCCTCGCGCTGGGGGCGCTGGAGCTGGCCGGGGCGGGCGGGGGACGCAAGGACCTGGCGTGCTGGAGCGAGTTCCGGGCCAAGTTCGGCTTCGCCTTCCCGGGGCTGCACACCCCGGTGACCCGCGTCGACGACGAGCGGTTCGCGCCGCTGCGGCCCGACTGCGTCGCCGATCTCGCCGACGCGCTGCTGCGCGAGTACCGGCACGCGGGGCCCGACGAGCAGTGGCTGGACCGGCTGCGGTCGGTGGCCACCGACTACGGCTTCGCCACCGACTCCCGCTCCTACCGCGCCGCGCCGCAGGACTTCCGCGGCTCGCTCAAGGAGGTGGCCAACGTGCTGCGGGTCTGCCTGACCGGCTCGCGCAACAGCCCCGACTTGTTCCGGGTGGCCCAACTCCTCGGCGAGGGCGAGGTCCTGAGTCGGCTCCAGGGGCTGCGCAGCGGCGCGGCGGTACCGGAACTGGTCTGACCGGGCCGGACCTGGCCCGACCTGATCGGACCGGACCCGGCGGCCGGACCGGACCCGGCGGCCGGGGCGGGCGCGCCGTTGTGGGGCGGCGCGCCC
>NZ_JBHXEG010000031.1:0-86225 GCF_042724935.1 Kitasatospora sp. NPDC127060 | reverse complement strand
GGTTCCGGCTCGGGTTCGCGCGGTGGTTCGTACGGTGGCGGCTCGGGTTCCGGCTCGGGTTCGCGCGGTGGCTCGTACGGCGGTGGCTCGGGTTCCGGCTCGGGTTCGCGCGGTGGCTCGTACGGGCGGGACGGCGGGCGCCGGGACGACCGGCGTGACGACCGTCGCTTCCCGGACCGCCCGCTGCGGCCCGAGGAGCGCAAGTACGACCGCCCCGAGTTCGGCGGCGGCCCCAACGCCACCCCCGCCCGCGGTGGCTTCGCCGGCCGTCGCCCCGGCCCGGCCCCGCGCCCGCGCCGGGAGGGCCAGGGTGCCCCGGGCGACCCGCGCCGTCAGCCGCAGCGCTCGCGCGAGCTGCAGGCCCGGATCGAGGACGCCGTACTGGCCCGGCACGACAAGCCGGCCGTCAAGCTGCCGAAGACCTTCGGCGAGCCCGAGGGCGAGCGCCTGCAGAAGGTGCTGGCCCGGGCCGGCATCGGCAGCCGGCGCGCCTGCGAGGAGCTGATCGAGCAGGGTCGGGTCTCGGTCAACGGCAAGCAGGTCACCGAGCAGGGCAAGCGGGTCGACCCGGAGAAGGACGAGATCAAGGTGGACGGCCTGACCGTCGCCACCCAGTCCTACCTGTTCTTCGCGCTCAACAAGCCGGCCGGCGTGGTCTCCACCATGGAGGACCCGGACGGGCGCCAGTGCCTGGGCGACTACGTGACCAACCGGGAGACCCGGCTGTTCCACGTCGGCCGGCTGGACACCGAGACCGAGGGCATCATCCTGCTCACCAACCACGGTGAGCTGGCCCACCGCCTCACCCACCCCAAGTACGGCGTGACCAAGACCTACCTGGCCGCCATCCAGGGCCCGATCCCGCGTGACCTGGGCAAGCGACTGGCCCAGGGCGTGGAGCTGGAGGACGGCTACGCGCGCGCCGACAGCTTCAAGGTGATCTCCAACGTCGGCAAGAACTACCTGGTCGAGGTGACCCTGCACGAGGGTCGCAAGCACATCGTCCGCCGGATGCTGTCCGAGGTCGGCTTCCCGGTGGAGAAGCTGGTGCGCACCCACTTCGGCCCGATCGCGCTCGGCGACCAGAAGTCGGGCTGGCTGCGCCGGCTCACCAACCCGGAGGTCGGCCAGCTGATGAACGAGGTCGGCCTGTAAGAGCCCGGCTTCTTCACCGGTTGTTCGTCGGAGGGTCCCCCGCCCGTGGTGGCGGGGGACCCTCCGACGTGTGTGTGAGCCGGGACGCAACCGCTGGTCACGGCCTTGTCAGCGCCATGATCCGTGGCCGAGGATGGCCACCGGACCACCGCCCCGCCGCATGGCGGGACCGCGCCAGCACCGGCGCCGGAGGGGTGTTCCGGGGCGAACAGGGGGAGACGGCGTCGTGTCCGATGCAGCACTGGGGCGGTCCGCCGGACTCGCGCTCGGCCCGTTGGGACTGGCCGAGCCGGACGGACAGGTGTACGCGGCGCTGGTCGCCAGTCCGCAGTCCACCGCGGAGGAGCTGGCCGAGAGCTGCGGCCTGACGCTCCAGCAGAGCGTGCGCGCGCTGGACCGGTTGGCGCAGCAGGGGATGGCCACCCGGGCGCCGGTGGACCGGGAGCGCTACCTGCCGGTCGCCCCGGACGTGGCGATAGGGACCCTGATCGGCCACCGGGAGTCCGAACTGCGCAGCGCCCGGGCCGAGATGCACCGGCTGATGGACGCCTTCCGGGAGGCCTCGCGCTACACCGACCCGGCGCACTCGGTGGAGGTGCTGACCGGCGGCGAGGCGATCGCCCAGCGGCTGGAGCACATCACCGGGACCAGCCAGTACCAGGTCCGCGGCTTCGACCGCCCGCCGTACATCCAGGACCCGGTGGCGGTGATGCCGCTGCAGCGGCGGCGGCTGCGGGAGGGGCTGCGGTTCCGGACCGTCTACGACCGGGAGGCGGTGGCCTGGCCCGGCCGGCTGGAGAGGAACATCCTGGTCGGCGTCGCGGACGGGGAGGAGGCCCGGGTGCGGCCGACCCTGCCGATGAAGATGATCATCTCGGACGACCGGATGGCGATCATCCCGATCAGCGTCGGCGACAGCGTGCTGGACGCGGCCTACGTGATCCACCCCTCGGCACTGCTGCAGGCGCTGGACACCCTGTTCGAGGCGGAGTGGGAACGCGCCGTGCAGCTCCAGGCCGCGATCGGCACCGGGGACGCCTCACCGGAGCCGGACGCCGACCACCGCAAGTTGCTCGGCCTGCTGGCCGCCGGGCTGACCGACGAGTCGATCGCCCGCTCGCTGGGCTGGAGCGCCCGGACCACCCAGCGGCGGCTGCAGGCCCTGATGCGTTCGCTGGGCGCCACCACCCGCTTCCAGGCCGGGATGGCGGCCCGGGAGCGGGGGTGGCTGTAGGGCCTGTCGGAGACCCCTCGGAGGAGCTCAGCTCCAGGGGCTGAGGGAGGCCCAGCGGCCGTCCGGGCCGCGCTCGACCTTCTCCAGGCCGAGCACGGCGGAGCGGTTCAGCCGTCCGTAGATGTGCGGGAACAGGACGCCCGGGGTGGCCCCCGGCGGTGGGGCGCCGTGCGCGGCCTCCCACTTCACCATCGGCTCCACCAGTGCCTCCTCGATCAGCAGCACCATCAGCGGGTCCGGGGTGTCGGCGTAGAAGGCGTTGGCCACCGCGAGCGCCGTCTGCTCGTCCGCCGAGCAGTGGATGAACCCGTCGGTGAGCAGCGACGCGGTGGCGTACGGGCGGCCGGGGTCGGCCAGCCAGTCGTCCAAGGGTGCGAGATGGAGGATCATGTTCCTTTTGTACCCGCTTTCCGGTTCCGAACGGTCGTCACGAGACCTCCCGGTCACAGCCCGGCCACCTTGGCGGCGGCGGAGACCTCGTACACCAGGGTGAGGCTGCGGCGGGCGCCCGGGCCGAGCGGGACGTCCCAGCGGACGATGCCCTCGGCGTCGAGGGAGTCCGGCGCCGGGGAGCACTCCTCCTTGCGCAGCCGCACCTCGACCGCGGCCACCTCGGAGACCGGTACCCGTTCGCGCACCGTGACCAGCTGCTCGTCGTGCTCCTCCGGGCCGGAGAAGCGGGACAGGTGCAGCCGGACGGTGCGGGTGGTGGTCTGGCGGCCGCTCAGCGCGGCGCTGCTCCGGCGCTCGTCCGTCTCCCGGACAACCCGGTAGTCGTCCGTGCTGCCGAAGGACAGCTCGGCGTCGGCGCCGGCGGCGGTGAAGCGCAGCGCGCCGCGGCCGGTGAAGCCGCTGCCGCGCACCAGCTCGACCGGTCCGGCCAGCAGCGGGTGCCCGGCCGCGTTGCGGAACCGGACCACCTGGGTGACCAGCGGGGACAGCTCCGGGGCGCAGGCGTACTCGCTGCCCGCCGGGACGGTGAAGGCACCCAGCGGGACCCGGTGCGCCCGGCCGTCGGAGGGGACGGAGGCCGGGGCGGGGGCGGACAGCACCCGGACCTCGCCGCCGTCGTCCAGGCCGGGGACGGCGGCGCCCGGGCCGAGGGTGGTGACCTCCTCCTCGCGCAGCTCGACCTCGACCGTGCGGCGCTCCTCGTCGGTGCGCTCGCGCAGGGACAGGACGTCCTCGGTGAGCGCGGGCGGGTCGGTGGCGAGGGCGGAGCGGGCGGTGGAGAAGGTCAGCCGGGCGCCGGTCCAGTCCTCTCCGGTGCGCTGCCAGACCACCGCCTCCGACTCCAGGCGCAGGCTGCCGGCGTCCAGGGCGGCGCGGTAGGAGGGGCGCCACAGGGCGCAGGGCACCAGGTGGTGGACGGTCAGCCCGGCCGGGCCGGGGCGCTCGGCCTCCACGGTGAGCTCCAGGTGGGCTTGCAGCTCGGCGGGCTCCTCCTCGGCCGCGTCCAGGGCCAGCAGGGCCTGGGAGCGCTCCTGGTCCAGGCGGCGCAGCCGGGAGTGGGTGGTGCGCAGCTCCTCGCCGTAGCGCTCGCGCTCGGCGTCCACGCGGTCCAGCTCGCGGGCCCAGCGGGTGCGCTCGATCTCGCCGACGCCGGCGCCCTCGCCGATCTCGCGCAGCAGGTCCGCGGTCAGCTGGGCGAGCAGGGCGAGCCGGGCCTCCAGCCGGGCGCGGGTCTGCTCCGCCAGCCGCGACTCGGCCTCCAACCCGTGCAGCCGGTGGCGCAGCGCGGAGTCCGCCGGGCCGGGCGGCAGCGGGGCGCGCGGGGACCAGGTGCGCACCAGCCGGGCCTCCAGCACCCGGATGCCGGGGTCGGCGGCCTCGGCGCGCAGGGTGCGGTCCACGGCCAGCGCGGTGAGCGGGCCCAGCCGCAGCCGCTGGACGCCCCCGGTGAGCTCGACCGTCACCGAGCGCTCGACCTGGGCGCGGTCCTCCAGGCAGGTGACGGCGGTGACGGGGAGGGGAACGGTCTCTTCGGTCATCTGTCAGTTCCTCCGGTTTCCGCCCACGATGGCCTTTCCGGCCGGGATCTTGATCTGGTAGCCGCCCTCCAGCTCGGTGCGGCCGCCCGGCGGCAGTTCGACCCGCCAGAGCCGGGTGCCGGCCGGGCACTCCGGGGTCGGGACGGCCGGGGCCCGCCAGTCGGCGCGTTCCTCGATCCGGATCTCGGCGTCCGAGGCGACCGGCACGCGCTCGCGGACCTCGACCGTGACGGCGCGGCCGAGCCGGTTGGCCAGCTGGACGTGCACCCGGTGGTCGAGGACGGTGCTGTTGCCCTTCAGCATGCCGGTGGCGGACTCGTGCAGCTCGGTGCGGCGCGCCACCTCGACGCTCTCGGTGACGCCGATGCCCAGGCTCCTGGTGCCGCCCGGGGCGAGGGTCGGCAGGGCGGCGGTGAGCAGGAACTCGTCGTCCACGGTGACCTCCACCGGGCCGGCCAGCACGGCGCGGTCGGTGCGGTTGACGAGCACCAGGGTCGCGTACACCTTCGGCTCGACGGCGGGGACGGTGACGTACTCGGGGCGGACGGAGAGCGGGATGCCGTCCACCGTGACGGTGTGCCAGGTGCCGTCGGACGGGATGTCGGCGCGGGCCGCGGCGTCGAAGCGGTGGTCGAAGGAGCCGGCCGACTCGCGGGGCGGGACGGCGTGGCGGGGGAGGGCGAGCTGGGCCAGGTGGATGCCGTCGTGGCCGCCGGGCAGGAACCGCTCCAGCTCGTCGCGCTCGACCCGGGCCGGGTCGGGGCGCAGCGTGCCGCGGCGGCCGGAGGAGTCGTCGGGGCCGGCCAGCCGGAGGCCGGGGTAGTCGAGCAGGACGGCCTCCGGGGTGGCGCCGGTGGCCGGGGGCCGGGCGGCGCTGCGGCGGCGGGCGCGGCGGGACTCCTGGGGCGGGGCACCGCCGAAGGCCTGCGGGCCGGGGGCGCCTCCCGGGGCCCGGGGCACGGGGGCACCGCCCGGGGCCTGGGGCGCGGGGGCGCTGAGCGCGGGTGGGGCGCCGTAGCCGGCGAAGCCGGGCGGCGGGGGTGCGGGGGCGGGCTCCGGGACGCCGAGGGAGCCGCCGCCGGCGGGTGCGGCCTCGTCCGCGAGGAACTCGGCGCCCGGGCCGGCGGGGCGGCCCCCGCGGCGGCGGGTGGGCTTGGCGGCGAGGGGCGGGACCGGGCGCGGGGCCGGGCTCGGGGCGACCGGGCCGCGGGTGACGGGGCGGCGGGGGGTCGGGCGGTCGGCAGCGGCCGCGTCGTAGCCGGTGAAGAGGTCGGACAGGCCGACCGGGGGTTCGCGCCAGCCGGAGGGCGGCGGGGCGGGCTGGCTTCGGCCGATCCGCAGCGAGGCGAGTCTGGGCAGGTCGGTGCGACGCTCCAGGTCGGCGGTGGAGAGGGCGAGCCGGACGCCCGTCCAGTCCTCGCCGGTGTGCTGGGCGACAGCGGCGCGCAGGACCAGGTGGGCGGTGGACTCGCCGGTGCGGTGGCTGAGGCGGTAGGTGGGCACCCAGCGGGCGGTGGGGACGCCGTACTCCAGCTCCAGCTCGACCAGTTGGGGTTCGGGAGCGGCTTCGGGTTCGGGAGCGCCGGAGAGGGCGGCGTCGGTGTCGGGCGCGGTGGTCAGGGTGAGCAGGACGGTGTCGGCGGCCCGGACGGGTTCGGTCCGCTCGGCGGTGGATGCCCGGTCCAGCCGGTCGGCGGCCAACTGGCGCTCGTGGTCGGCGAGTTCGATCTCCCGGGTGAGCCGCTCGGCGCGTTCCTGGAGGCCGGCCAACCGCTCGTCGACGAAGTCGGCGAGCTCCAGCCAGGCCTCGGCCGGGGTGCGGCGCAGCGGTTCGGCGGGGCGGCGCTGGGGCGGGGCGGCGCGCAGTGCGGCGGTCTCGGCGATCGCGGCCTGGACCAGCCGGTGGCGCTCGTTCAGCGCCCCCTGGCGCTCCATGGCCTCGTCCAACTCGCGCCTCAGTAGCGGGAGTTCGCCGGGTTCGTGGAGTTCGGCGAGGGTTTCGAGGCGGGCCTCGACGACGGCGGTACCGGCCGGGCCGGTGAGCACCCGGGCACGCAGCGAATCGGCGTGCAGTGAGCTGGGCAGGCCGGTCAGCCGCAGCCGTCCGTCGGGCGGGACGGGGACGGTGGCCCGGCGACGGCACACCGCGCCCTCGGCGTACACCACGACGGAGTCCAGGACGGACGGATGGGCCGGTACGGCCGGGTGCGTCGGTGCGGCCGGGTGCGTCGGTGCGGCCGAGGGTTCCGACGGGCCGGTCTGGCTGCTGTGCTGTGCGTCCCGCTGGTCATCCCGCTGATGGTCCATGCGCAACCCCTTCGTTCGCGTCCGGTGTGTCGCGGCTCGCCCCGCCGCCCCCTGGGCGGCCAGTCTGCCCCGCTCGGGGCCGGGCGTCGCCGGATTTCCCGGGGCACGGCGTGTGCACGGTGTGGGACGGGGGTGCGGGGTGCCGCGGTTGCCGGGGCGGGGGTTGCCGGGCGCGGGGGTTGTCGCGGCAGGGGGTGCCGGGGGTTGTGGGCGGGGTTGCCGGGGACGAAGGTTGTCGGCGGGGTTGTCGGGGTCGGGGGTTTTCGGGGGCCGTCGGGTGGGAGGATGGGGCCCGGGTGCTCCCGGTCGACCCCGGTTCCTGTCGTGACACCGGCACCTGTTGAGAACCGCCAGTGACAAACCGTCCAGTCGAGAACCGTGATCGAGGAGAGCCACCCGCCATGCGCACTGCCGTCGTCGTCGGCACCGGACTGATCGGCACCTCCGCAGCCCTGGCCCTGGCCGCCCGCGGGCTGACCGTCCATCTGGAGGACGCGGACCCGGACGCCGCCCGCACCGCCGAGTCGCTCGGCGCGGGCATCACCGAACCGGCCGAGGGCCCGGTGGACCTGGCGATCATCGCCGTCCCGCCGGCGCTGGTCGGCAAGGTGCTGGCGGACTGCCAGCGCCGCAACCTGGCGCACTGGTACACCGATGTGGCCAGTGTGAAGTCCGGTCCGGGCAGCGAGATCGCCGCGCTCGGCCTGGACACCGTTCACTACATCGGTAGTCACCCCATGGCCGGCCGCGAGCGCTCCGGGCCGCTGGCCGCCCGCGCCGACCTGTTCGAGGGCCGTCCCTGGGTGCTCACCCCGACCGCCGACACCGACACCGACACCCTCAACGCGGCGCTGGAGCTGGTCGCGCTGTGCGGCGCGGTGCCGATCGTGATGGACGCGGACGCGCACGACCGGGCGGTGGCCCTGGTCTCGCACGCCCCGCAGCTGGTCTCCTCGCTGGTCGCGGCCCGGCTGGAGCACGCCGACGAGACGGCCATAAGGCTCTCCGGCCAGGGCGTGCGCGACGTGACCCGGATTGCCGCCTCCAACCCCGGGATGTGGGTCGACATCCTGTCCGCCAACGCGGGCGCGGTCGCCGACGTGCTGGAGGCGGTCGCCGGCGATCTCGGCGAGACCGTCAGCGCGCTGCGCGCCCTGGCGGCCGGGGAGGAGGGCGCCCGCCGCACCGGCGCCGAGGGCATCGAGGCGGTGATGCGGCGCGGCAACACCGGGCAGGCCCGCATCCCCGGCAAGCACGGCGCCCCGCCCACCCGCTACGAGACCGTCGCGGTGGTGCTCGGCGACCAGCCGGGCGAGCTGGGCCGGCTGTTCGGCGAGGTCGGCGAGGCCGGGGTGAACATCGAGGACGTCCTGATCGAGCACTCGGACGGGCAGCAGGTCGGCTTCGTCCAACTGTCGGTGGCGCCGATGGCCGTCAAGCGGCTCACGGCGACGCTGCGCGCGAGCGGGTGGAGCGTTCGGGACTGACACCCGTCGGGTGGCCGTGGCCGTGGCCGGGGTCGGGGTCGGGGTCGGGGTCGGGGTCGGGGTCGGGGTGAGGCGGTCGGGCGGCGGGCCGGGTGGTGTCCGGGTGGTGGCCAGTTGCTGAGGGGGCGGGCGTGATCATCGAGTTGCCGCTGGGGGACACCCGGCACAGGTTCGCCGGGGAGCCGGTGGACCTCGGGAACGAGCGGTTCCTGCGGGCGGTGGTGGGCGGGGAGTTCGCCGTCCACCACCGCAGCGTGGCGGCGATGGTGGAGCGGCCCCGGCCCACGCCGCCGGAGTTCGCAGAGCCGGAGTCCGTCGAGCCCGAGCCGACCTGCAGCCTGCTGCTGCGCGCCGCCCACGCGGCCTTCGCGGAGCACCTGCCGCTCAGCCTGTCGCCGGACGTGCTCTGGTACGCGGTGGTGCACGAGGTCGCGGTGCACGTACGGATGTACCCGCCGCGCTACCGGGCGCTGTTCGGCGCGGCGGACCGGTCACGGGCGCTCGTCGTCCGGGACGACACGCTGGCGGGGCCGGACGGTACGAGCCCGGGCGCGGACTGGGCGCGGTCGGTGCGGCTGGTCCGGGAGCCGCTGGCGGCGGTGCTGGGGGAGGAGCTGGTGGAGCTGTTCCGGCCCTCGTTCTCGACCACGGCGCCGGACGACGTGTCCTCGGTGCTGGTCGCGCTGATGGACGTGGTCAGCCCGTACTACGACTTCCGCTGGGAGACCCGCTGCGGCATCCCGAGGGTCCGGTTGGAGGGTACGGCGGAGGACTGGGCGCTGCTGGCGGCCCGGGTGGCCGCGCTGGCGGAGCGCTTCGACTGGCTGGCGCCGTGGTTCGCCGGGCTGCGGCCGGTGCTGGCGGAGATCGCGGCCACGGCGGCGGGCGGGCCGGTCGACGAGGGCTTCTGGCGCTCGCTGTACAAGTGGGAGTCGGTCTCCGGCGGGCCGCTGGTGACCGGCTGGCTCACCGCCTTCTTCGCCCACACCCAGTCCCCGGACGGGCCCCGGCTGCGGCAGACCTTCGACTGGCGGGAGGCGGCCGGCACCTCGTACCACCGGGACGCCTTCGCGGTGAACGACTTCCCCTCGCACCTGTCCACGGTGCCCTTCGTGTGGGATCGTCTGGGCGTCGAGCGGTCGATGATCTTCGTCGGCGGGGTGCTCGGGATCGAACGGGACGGGGAGTTCCTGCGACCCCGGCTGGGGCACGCGGTACTGGAGGTGCGGTGATCATCGAGGTTGCGCTCGGCGACGGGCGGGCGCCGGGCGACGCGGCGGAGCTGGAGGTCGTCGGGAACGACGGTTTCCTGGCGGCGGTGGTCGGCGGTGAGTTCGCGCTGCTGCACCGCAGCACGGGGACGCTGCTGGTCTCCCCGGAGCACTACGCGACGCGGGTGGGGGAGGCGGAGCCGACCTGGAGCCTGCTGCTGCGTGCCGCGCACCTCGCCTTCGCGGAGCACCTGCCGCTCAGCCTGTCGCCGGACGTGCTCTGGTACGCGGTGGTGCACGAGGTCGCGGTGCACGTACGACTGGACGCGGAGCGGTACGAGGGCCTGTTCGGCGCCACCCCCGGTGCGAAGCGGACCATCGAGGTCAGGGACGACAGCCTGCTGAGCGTCGACGCGGACTGGGCGCGGTCGATCCGGTTGGTCCGGGAGCCGCTGGCGAAGGAGATCGGGCCGGAGCTGGTGGAGCTGTTCCGGCCCTCGTTCTCGACCACGACGCCGGACGACGTGTCCTCGGTGCTGGTCGCGCTGATGGACGTGGTCAGCCCGTACTACGAGTTCCTCTGGGTCACGCTGTGCGGCATCCCGAGGATCCGGCTGGAGGGCACCGCCGAGGACTGGGCGCTGCTGGCGCGGCGGGTCGGCGAGCTGGCGGAGTGGTTCGAGCCGCTGGGCCCGTGGTTCGCCGGGCTGCGGCCGGTGCTGGCGGAGATCGCGGCCACGGCGGCCGGTGGGCCGGTGGACCAGGAGTTCTGGCGCTCGCTGTACAAGCGGGAGTCGGAGTCCGGCGGGGACTTCGTCTCCGGCTGGATCACCGCCTTCTTCGCCCACACCCAGAAGCTCTCCGGGCCGGAGCCGCGGACGGACTTCCGCTGGCGGGACGGGCGGGCGCGGTTCACCGAGAACGCGTTCCCGTCGCACGTCTCCAAGGTGCCCTTCCAGTGGGAGACACCGGGCGGGGTACGGTCGATGGCCTTCCTCGGCGGGGTGCTCGGGATCGAACGGGACGGCGAGTACGTACGGCCCCGGCTCGGGAACGCGGTGCTGGAGGTGGAGCGGCAGCCGGTGGACCCGGCCGCCGAGCAGGCGGCGCTGGCGGCGGCCCAGCTGCCGGAGGGGTGGACGATCGAGCGGGTGCGGGAGGTGAGCGGGTCGGCGGGCGCCCGGCTGCTCGGCACCGACGGGATCCTTGCCGTGGACGGGTTGAACGGGGCGGAGCTGGGGCGGCCGATCGCCCTGATCCGCTTCGGGATCGGCTGCGTCACACGGCTCGACGCCGACGGCCCGTGGTACGTGGGGATCCTGAACCCGCGCGACGGCGTCGTCGGATGCGAGCCCGGGCCCGGGCCCGAGCTGGCGGACGTCCTGCCGGGGATGGGGTGGTGAATCGGCACGGCGGCGGGCCCGGGACGGGTGTGGAGGGGGTGGTGACCCGGCCGGGGCGGGGTCCGGCGCCGGTCCATTAACCTTGAGGGAGACAATCCCCGGCCGCTCGCCCGCGAAGGCGTCGGCTTCCATGCCTCAGCATGCTCAGAGAGAGGTTCGCCCCCGTGGACACTGCCGACCGAGCGCACGCCCCGGTCGTCGTCGCCATCGACGGACCCTCCGGCTCCGGCAAGTCGACCGTCTCGCGGGCGGTCGCCGCCCGGCTGGGCCTGAGCTTCCTGGACACCGGCGCCATGTACCGGGCGATGACCTGGTGGATGCTGGCCAATGACGTGGACGTCGACGACCCGGAGGCGGTGGCCGTCGCCTGCGGCAAGCCCGTCATCGTGTCCGGTACGGACGCCGACGGGCCGACGATCACCGTCGACGGCCAGGACGTCTCCGGCCCGATCCGGGGCCCCGAGGTGACGGCGCAGGTCAGTGCCGTCTCCGCGGTGCCGGCGGTGCGGGCCCGGCTGGTGGAGCTGCAGCGCGGCTGCGCCGAGGTCGCCGAGCGCGGCATCGTGGCCGAGGGCCGGGACATGGGGACCGTGGTGTTCCCGCAGGCCACCGTCAAGGTGTTCCTGACCGCCTCCGAGGCGGCCCGGGCCGAGCGCCGGGCGGCCGAGCTGCGCGCCAAGGGTGTCGACGAGTCGACCATCACCGCGATGGCCGCCGACCTCGCCCGACGCGACGCCGCCGACTCCTCGCGGGAGACGGCGCCGCTGGCCCAGGCCGTGGACGCGGTGCTGGTGGACACCAGTGAGCTCACCCTGGAGCAGGTGATCGAGCGGATCACCGCGCTGGTGGAGGAGCGGGCCGGACTGTCGTCGGTCTGATCGGTCTGATCGGCGTGATCGGCGTGACCGGGCTGACCGGTCGATTGGCCCATTGGTCGATCAACTGATCAACTGATCGGTCTGACCATGACCATCTGAGTTATCGAACGAACCGTGGGCCGTCAGGCGCCGCGGGAAGAAACCATCGCGCTGCCCCAGCGGGGCAGGTACGCACGGCACGCCCCTGGGAAGGGCCGGGCCGGGAAACGGAACAGACGAACATGACCGTAGAGCACTCCGCCACCGGGCCCGGTGACCTGGACGCCGCCGACTACGCCGAGTACATGGCCCTCGCGGCCGAAGAGGGCTTCGACCTCGACGGCTTCGACGGTGTGGACGGCGTCGAGCACGTCCGGCTGCCGGTGCTGGCCGTCGTCGGCCGCCCGAACGTCGGCAAGTCGACCCTGGTGAACCGCATCATCGGCCGTCGTGAGGCCGTCGTCGAGGACAAGCCGGGCGTCACCCGCGACCGGGTCACCTACGAGGCCAGCTGGAACGGCCGCCGCTTCAAGGTGGTCGACACCGGCGGCTGGGAGATCGACGTCCTCGGCATCGACGCCATGGTCGCCGCCCAGGCCGAGTTGGGCATCGAGCAGGCCGACGCGGTGCTGTTCGTGGTGGACGCCAAGGTCGGCGCCACCGACACCGACGAGGCCCTGATCAAGATCATCCGTCGGGCGGGCAAGCCGACCGTCCTGTGCGCCAACAAGGTCGACGGCCCCTCCACCGAGGCCGAGGCCGCCTACCTGTGGTCGCTGGGCCTGGGCGAGCCCTACCCGGTCTCCGCCCTGCACGGCCGCGGTTCCGGCGACCTTCTCGACGCCGTCATGGACGCGCTGCCCGAGGCCCCGCCGCAGACCTTCGGCGACGCCGCCCCCGGCGGTCCGCGCCGGATCGCGCTGATCGGCCGGCCCAACGTCGGCAAGTCCAGCCTGCTGAACAAGGTCGCCGGCGAGGAGCGCGTCGTCGTCAACGAGCTGGCCGGCACCACCCGCGACCCGGTCGACGAGATGATCGAACTCGGCGGCAAGACCTGGAAGTTCGTGGACACCGCAGGCATCCGTCGCCGGGTCCACCTGACCGCCGGCGCCGACTTCTACGCCTCGCTGCGCACCTCCGCCGCGCTGGAGAAGGCCGAGGTCGCGGTCGTCCTGATCGACGCCAGCGAGACCCTCGCCGAGCAGGACACCCGGATCATCTCGATGGCCGTCGAGGCCGGGCGCGCCGTCGTCGTCGCCTACAACAAGTGGGACCAGCTCGACGAGGAGCGCCGCTTCTACCTGGAGCGCGAGATCGAGCGCGACCTCGTCCAGGTGCAGTGGGCCCCGCGCGTCAACGTCTCGGCCAAGACCGGCCGGCACATGGAGAAGCTCGTCCCGGCGATCGAGACCGCGCTGGAGGGCTGGGAGACCCGCATCCCGACCGCGCGCCTGAACGCCTTCCTCGGCGAGCTGGTCGCCGCCCACCCGCACCCGATCCGCGGCGGCAAGCAGCCGCGCGTCCTGTTCGGCACGCAGGCGGGCGTCCGTCCGCCGCGCTTCGTGCTGTTCGCCTCGGGCTTCCTGGAGGCGGGCTACCGACGCTTCATCGAGCGCCGACTGCGCGAGGAGTTCGGCTTCGTGGGGACGCCGATCTCGATCTCGGTGCGGGTTCGGGAGAAGCGGAAGAAGAAGTAGCAGGTAGTAGTGGGTAGTTGGTCGTAGACAGTACGAGTTCGAGGGCTCCGTCACCGGTGGTGGCGGGGCCCTCGGCCGTTTGCGCTGCTTCTCGTGGGGGTGCTGGTGCTGGTGCTGGTGCTGGTGCGTGGGCGGCGATCAGTGGCGGTCGCCGACCCGGCCCGGGGGGAGGGAGAGCATCTGGCGGTGGCGGCCGCCGGTGGGGGGCGGGGTGGTGGCCAGGCCGGTAGCCGTGCCCAGCACCGGGGACGGGGCCGGCGGGGCGGGTACCGCGTGCGGGACCGCGCCGAGGTAGCCGGCGGCGACCCAGCCCTGGCCGTTGGTGAACTGGGGGGAGGGGGGCACGGCCTGGCCGTGGCCGTCGCTGGTGGCGGCGGTGGCAGCGGCGGCGACGGGCTCCGAGTGGGCGTGGCCGTGGCTGTGGGGTGGGGGGTACGGGTGGGACTGGGTGTGGTTCGAGGCGTGGTTCTGGGTGTGGCCTTGGGCGTGACTGTGGGCGTGGCTGTGGGCGTGACCTTGGGCGTGCGAGTGCTGCGGCTGCGTCGGCATGAACTGGGGGAGGCCGGACGGCTGGCCCGCGTAGGTGTGGAAGGCCTGGTGTTGCGCGGGTGGGTACGGCCGCTGCTCGCCGAGCAGCGGGTAGCCGTCGCGGATCGCGAAGCCGGTGAACCTCAGGTCCTCCTCGCCCGAGCGGTCGCCGGGCAGGGCACGGAACAGCCGTCGGTACTCGGAGTACAGCTCGTCGTAGATCGGGGTCGTCGAGTGCGGGTGCTCCGCGTCGTACGACGGGCGCATGCCCGGGATCGAGCGGGGGGCGGTGGCCGACCGTCCGGCGGATGCGGAGACGTCGTAGCTGTACACGTAGGGGCCAACGAGTGAGAGGCGGCGGGGATGCGGGGGCGTTCGGCGCACGGGACGGGGCGGGGCCGCGCGGTCGGCGTGGGGACGGGAGGTCGGCGTGGGCACGGGAGGTCGGCGCGGGCACGGGAGGTCGGCGCGGGGACGGGGCAAGGGCGGACGGGTGGCGGGCGTCCGACGGGTGACGGGCTTCGGACGGGTGGCCGCTGCTGGGTGGTGCCGCGGCCACCCGTCCGAAGCGTCGGAGCGCAGGATCAGGTGCCGGCCAGCGGGAGGGAGGCGGCGACCACCTGGCCCAGCGCCACCGCCCGCTCCAGCGCCTGGCGCAGCAGGTCCTCGCGGGGCTGGCGGCCGACCATGCCGGCCGGGACGGCGTACATGGTCACCTCGGAGAGCTGGCTGGCCGCCATCCGCCAGGCGTCGGTGACCTGGAGCGGCTGGTGCGCCTGCCACCAGCCGGTGCTGCCGCCGGCCGCGGCGGGCTGAAGGATCGCGTGGAGCTTGCCCATGGCGACCAGGACCGACCAGCCGGGCAGCTGGTCCGGGGTCTCGTCGAGGTCGGCGACCGGCTGGAAGCCCGCGTCCTGGAGCAGGTCGAGGAACTCGTCCTCGCCGGAGGTGCTACCGGGGCGGCCGACCGGGCCGGTGGGCTCGACCACGAGGGAGGCGTGGCCGACCTTGCCGTGCAGCACGAGGCCGCAGGTGATGCCGAGGATGGCGGCCTGGCCGGGGGCGGTCGGCTGGGCCGGGGGCCCGGCGGGGGTGGTGGGGGCGGTGGGTGCGGGGATGGTGAAGTTCGGGGCGGGGACGGCGAGGTCCGGGGCCGCGGGCTGGGACTGGTTGATGCTGCGGACGGCGCCGACCAGTTGCTCCTCGGCCACCGGTACCACCTGGGACGGGATGCAGCGGGCGTGGGCGAAGGCCAGGACGGCGGTCTCGTCGCCGACGAACAGCACGGTGCTGGTGGCCTCCGCGTGGGTGTCGCCGGGGGTGCGGCAGGAGGTGCATTCGTAGCTGTCGGGGGCGCGGTCGCCGCCGAGCAGGCGGTCGGCCTCGTCGTCGCCGATCTCGGACCGGACCTCGTCGCTGACGTCGAGCATGCGCGGCACAGGGGTCTCCTCGGATGGGTGCGGATGGGGTCATGGGGGCGGACTCGGGGAGGTCGCCATGCCCAACGGGCCCTTGTGTCAGGCGTCACGGGTGCCCGGCGAGGGTGACGGGAATTGCCCCGGATCCGACCGCGCCGCGTGTTCTCGTGGTCGCAATCTGTCGATGTCAGTGCCAGGACTGCCGGAATGAAACGGTGAGGTGGGTCACGCCGCCTCGATGTTTGATCTAGGAATCGATGGCTAAAACGGACAATTCGGGCAGGAAACCACGGCCATTACCGCCGGTAACCCTTGGCTGACCTGGGCAGACCGGTGGTGTTTTGGTTTCCCCACCGACCGGCTCGTAGCTTCTTTGGCGGCGCAACGAGCGCCACCCGGGCTCACCCCCGACGCACCGCCCCCCGGCTCCGGCCAGGCGTGGCAGGTGCCCGCCGACGCGATCGCTCGAACGGATCGTGCCGGCGAGCGGCTGGGTGGCCGGGGCGGCAGCGGCACGTCCGACACGTGCACGGCCGTCCGACGGACGCGGCAAGCGAACTCGGCCCTCCCCAGGGTCTGGTTCCGCATGCCCGCCCGGGGCTGTCGAGAGGAACCTCATGACCTTCCGTAACGAGAACGCCGCTGCCACCACCGCCGCCACCAAGCGCAACCGCGTTCGGATGGCCGTCGTGGCGGGCGCCGCTGTCGCGGCCCTCCCGGTGGCCGGCCTCGTCACGGCCACCTCGGCCTCCGCCGCCCCCGTCTCCACCTGGGACGCCGTCGCCCAGTGCGAGAGCGGCGGCAACTGGGCCATCAGCACCGGCAACGGTTTCTACGGCGGTCTGCAGTTCACCTCCAGCACCTGGGCCGCCTACGGCGGTACGGCCTACGCCGCGCAGGCCAACCAGGCCACCAAGGCGCAGCAGATCGCCGTCGCCGAGAAGGTCCTCGCCTCGCAGGGCCCGGGCGCCTGGCCGGTCTGCTCCGTCAAGGCGGGCCTGACCAAGGGCGGCGCCCCGGCCGCCGTCGACACCTCGGCCGGCTCCACCGCCGCCAAGCCGGCGCAGACCCCCGCGCCGAAGACCGCCACCCCGAAGGCCGCGGCTGCCCCCAAGGCCGCCGCCCCGAAGGCTGATGCCGCGCCGAAGACCGCTGCGCCGAAGGCTGACGCCGCGCCGAAGTCCGACGCCTCGTCGAAGAAGGACGCCGCCAAGTCCTGGACCGGCGCCAAGTCCTGGACCGGCTCCAACGACGCCAAGCCGGCCAAGGGCAACTACACCGTCAAGTCCGGTGACACCCTGAGCGCCATCGCCGCCGCGCAGGGCCTGGACTGGCACGACCTGTACAAGAACAACGCCAAGGTCATCGGTGGCAACCCCGACCTGATCCTGCCGGGTCAGACCCTGAGCATCTGAGCCTCTGAGGCTCTGAGTCCGTGGGCTGCTGGGCTGCTGGGCTCCTGAGCTGCTGAGTTCTTGAGCTTCGCCGGGGCTTTGCCAGGTTTGCTGCGTTTTGCTGGGCTTCGATGAGTTGACCGCTTGTCGGGTCGTCGTCGCCCGGTCGTCACGGCCGTTCCTCCGCCACGCGGGGGAGCGGCCGTCGGCGTTTCCGGCGTGTCGGTGCGGGGTGGTGTCCGGGGTCCCTAGGGTCGGCTGCCGTGCCGCATTCGTGTGATGAACGGACAGTCCGGGCCGTACTTCGGGTGGCTGCCGCCGTGGCGGTGGTGATGGCCGTGGTCTCGGGCGGCGTACGGGCAGGCGCGGCGGCACGGGTCGCGGACATGATCTGGGACGAGCTCGCCGACTGCGAGAGCGGCGGCGACTGGCGGGCCGACACCGGCAACGGCTACTACGGCGGTTTGCAGATCCGGCCGGCCACCTGGGCGGAGTCCGGCGGCCTGCGCTTCGCCGACCGGCCCGACCACACCGGCCGGCGGGAACAGACCACGGTCGGGGAGGAGATCCTGCGGCAGCAGGGGTGGGAGGCGTGGCCTTCCTGCGCGCGGGAGCTGGGGATGATCGGGCCCGGTGCGGGGTAGCAGGGGCTTCCGGGCGCTCGAGGGGCCGACGGCTGGACCGGTGGTGGGGGCGGTGCGGGAGGATGGTGGGGTGATCCAGGGCGAGCTGTTCGACGACCTGCCCGGGGAGCGCCGCGGTGGGCCCGCCGGTCGGGCGCGGTCCGCGGGCCGGGTGCCGGCCGACGGCCGGGAAGGGTCCGACGCCCGGGTGCCGTCCGACGCCCGGGTGCGGTCCGAGCCCGCTCCCGGGGTCGTCCTGCTGCCCGACTGGCTGGACCGGGCCGCGCAGCTGCGGCTGGTCGACGCCTGCCGGGAGTGGGCCCGCCCGCCGGCCGGGCTGCACAGCGTGCGGATGCCCACCGGCGGCGTGATGTCGGTGCGGATGGTGAGTCTGGGCTGGCACTGGTACCCCTACGGCTACGCGCGGACCGCCGAGGACGGCACGCCCGTCAAGCCGTTCCCGCCCCTGCTCGGGGAGCTCGCCCGGCGGGCGGTGGCGGAGGCGTACGGGGAGCGGGTCGGGGAGGTCGCGGGCGCGGCGGCGTACGAACCGGACATCGCGATCGTCAACCACTACCCGCACGGCGCCAAGATGGGCCTGCACCAGGACCGGGACGAGCGGGTGGACGCGCCGGTCGTCTCGCTCTCGCTGGGCGACGCCTGCGTCTTCCGGCTCGGGAACACCGAGACCAGGAACCGGCCGTGGACCGACCTGGAGCTGCGCAGCGGGGACCTGCTGGTGTTCGGCGGGCCGGCCCGGTTCGCGTACCACGGGGTGGTGCGGACGCTGCCGGGGGATTCGGGTGCGGACGGCTCGGGGTTGGGGCTGGTCGGGCGGCTCAACATCACGGTGCGGCAGTCGGGGCTGGAGCGTGGCGGCCGGTGATCCCATTCTGCGCTCCTGATCCGTTCGCTCGTTGCTCGTTACTCGTAACTCGCTATTCGTCTACTCGTTCGAGTGAATCGGGCGCCCGGGGTCGGTGAGCGGGAATGTCCTGGGTCGCCGGAGAATTGTCGCCGGAGCATTCGAGTGAGCTGGAGGACTCGAATCGGCATCGATCGGCACACGAGAGGGAGCGCGCGCATGGGTACCCCCGTCGACGACCTCGTCGATCTGCTCGACCTGGAGCAGATCGAACTGAACATCTTCCGCGGGCGCAGCCCCGAGGAGGCACTGCAACGCACGTTCGGCGGCCAAGTCGCCGGGCAGGCGCTGGTCGCGGCAGGGCGCACGATCGACGACGCGCGCCCCGTTCACTCGCTGCACGCGTACTTCCTGCGCCCCGGGGTGCCCGGGGTGCCGATCGTCTACCAGGTCGACCGGATCCGTGACGGCCGTTCCTTCAGCACCCGCCGGGTGCTCGCCATCCAGGGCGGCCGGTCGATCTTCTCGCTCACCGCCGACTTCCACAGACCGGAGGAGGGCAGCATCGAGCACCAGTACCCGATGCCGGACGTCCCGGCGCCCGAGGAACTGCCCAGCGCCCTGGACGAGGTCGGCTCCCGGCTCGGCGAGCTGCCCCCGTTCATCAGCCGCCGCCAGCCCTTCGACATCCGCTACGTCGAGCGGCTGCGCTGGAACAAGGAGGACCTGGTCGGCGTCGAGGCGCGCAGCGGCGTGTGGCTGCGCACCAACGGCCCGCTGCCGGACGACCCGCTGATACACGTCTGCGCCCTCACCTACGCCAGCGACATGACGCTGCTGGACGCCGTTCGCGCCCCCGTGGAGCCGCTCTGGGGCACCCGGCACTTCGACATGGCCTCGCTGGACCACGCGATGTGGTTCCACCGGCCGTTCCGGACCGACGACTGGCTGCTCTACCAGCAGGAGTCCCCGATCGCCCACGGCGCGCGCGGCCTGGCCCGCGGGCAGCTGTACGACCGGCACGGGCAGCTGGTGGTGTCGGTGGTGCAGGAAGGGCTGTTCCGGCGGCTGAGGGACTGACGTCTGCCTTCTGCTGCCGCGGCATTGCCGTCCCTTGCAGTCTTCTTACGGGTGCGGCGGCGTGCCGGGTGCGGGGAATGCTCCGTACCGGCGCGCGGTGTTGTGCAGGATGACCGATACGGGCGGCCCGAACGACGGGCCGTCCGCGGACCGGACCGGGAGGGTTGACCGATGACGGCGACGGCCGCAGAGGACTGGAAGCACTGGAGCGACGGGCGAGCGGCGTCGGTGAGCGCGCCGCACGGCCAGCTCGCACTCACCGGCACGCACTGGCTGGATCCCGAGCCGACCGAGGTCCCGGGCCTGCCCGGGCACTGGTGGGCCGACGCCGAGGGCGTCCGGGTCCGGGCCGCGGCGGCCGACGGCATCACCGTCGAGGGCGCGGACGGGCCGGTCGACGGCGAGGTGCTGCTGCGCCCGGACACCGATCCGGCCGCCGACACCGCCAGGCTGGGCGATCTGCTGCTCGTGCCGATCGAGCGGGAGGGCGAACTCGCCCTCCGGGTCTTCGACCCGTCCTCGCCCGGCCGGACCGGCTTCGCCGGCATCTCCGCCTACCCCTACTCGCCGGAGTGGGCCGTGCCCGCCGTCTACACCCCCTTCGAGGAGGAGGAGGAGCAGTCGGTGGTCGTCCCGAACGCCGACGGCAAGGACCGGCCGCTGGCCGTCACCGGGCGGATCGAGTTCACGGTCGCCGGCGAGCACCGCACCCTGACCGTCGGCCGCTCCGGCCCTCACCTCACCGGCGTCATCGCCGACGCCACCAGCGGCGTCGACACCTACCGCTTCCGCTTCATCACCCTGCCGGCGCCCGACGCGGAGGGCCGGACCGTCCTGGACCTCAACCGGGCCTACCTGCCGCCCTGCGCCTTCGCGGACCACTTCATCTGCCCGTTCCCGCCACCGGGCAACCGGTTGGACTTCGCGGTGGAGGCGGGGGAGAAGCAGGTGCTCAGCCGGTAGGCCTGGGGGGCGGGCGGTCGGGTGGGCGTGCGGGCGGTGGGTCGGGTGGGCGTGCGGGGCGGCGGTGCGGGCAGGGGCCCCGGTGTCGGGCGCGGCGGGGGGCGGGACAACCATGGACCGTTGTGACGACCAACCAACCCCCTGATGCCCCGGCCGCCGCCCCCGCCGCCCCCGCTCCTGCCGTGCCCGGCCCCGCTCCCGCTGTCTCCGCTTCCTCCTCCCCGGCGCCCACCCCCTGGTACCGGCGGGCCTTCGCCGACCTCAGCCCGCTACGCGAGCACCCCGACTACCGGCGGGTCTGGACCGGCCAGGCAGTCTCCTCCATAGGCCAGCAGATGACCTCCGTGGCCGTCTCCGTCCAGGTCTACGACCTGACCGGCTCCGCCTTCGCGACCGGCCTGGTGGGCCTCTTCTCGCTCGTCCCGTTGGTCGTCTTCGGTCTGTACGGCGGCGCGATCGCCGACACCGTCGACCGGCGCAAGCTCGGCCTGACCGGCTCGGCGGGCCTGGCCGCCGTCTCCGCCCTGCTCGCCGTGCAGGCCTTCGCCGGGCTCGGCCTGGTGGCCGTCCTCTACGCCGCCGTCGCCGTCCAGGCGAGCTTCTTCGCGCTCAGCTCGCCCGCCCGCTCCGCGATGGTCCCCCGGCTGGTCCCCGCCCACCAGCTTCCGGCGGCGAACGCCCTGAGCACCGTCAGCATGAACCTCGGCCTCACCGTCGGCCCGATGCTCGGCGGCGTCCTGATCGGCGCCTTCGGCGCCCAGGCCGCCTACCTCGTCGACACCGTCGCCTTCACCGGCACCCTCTACGCCATGTGGCGCCTGCCCGCCATGCGGCCACAGGGCCCGCGCAAGGGCCGCGCCTCCGTCCTCGACGGCCTGCGCTTCCTGCGCGAGCAGCCCAACCTGCGCACCAGCTTCCTCGCCGACCTGGCCGCGATGATCTTCGGCATGCCGCGCGCCCTCTTCCCGGCGATCGCCGCCACCTTCTACGCCGGCGACGCCCGCACCGTCGGCCTCCTCGTCTCCGCCCCGGCCGTCGGCGCCCTGATCGGCGCGCTCTTCTCCGGCTGGGTCAACCGGATCCACCGCCAGGGCGCCGCGATCCTTGCCGCAGTCTCCGCATGGGGCCTCGCCATCGCCGCCTTCGGCGCCCTCCACAACCTCTGGCTCGGCCTCCTCTTCCTCGCCGTGGCCGGCTGCGCAGACACCGTCAGCATGATCTTCCGCAGCACGATGATGCAGGTCGCTGCCCCCGACCAGATGCGCGGCCGCCTCCAGGGCGTCTTCATCGTCGTCGTGGCCGGCGGCCCCCGCCTCGGCGACTTCGAGTCCGGCACCGTCGCCGCCCTCAGCAATCCCGCCACCTCCGTCATCACCGGTGGCCTCGCCTGCGTCGCGTGCGTCCTCCTCCTCGCCGCCCGCCGCCCCGCCTTCCTCACCTACGACGCCCGCCACCCCACCCCCTGACCCACCCACCCGCCCCACCCCCGAAACCTGGCAGCGAGCACCCCCCGACGTGCTGTATTGTTTTCCACGTCGCCGGGACACCGGAGACAAGGTCGAGAAGCCGAACCGGCAAGGCCCCCCAGGCCCCACCGCAAGGCACCGAGACCACGGGACGTGGCGCAGCTTGGTAGCGCACTTGACTGGGGGTCAAGGGGTCGCAGGTTCAAATCCTGTCGTCCCGACAGTGATGTCGGAGCCCCGCTGGCTGGACGAAGGTCCAGGCCAGCGGGGCTTTTGCCGTTTCCGAGGGTGGGTCAGCGCACGAGCCGCAGGTGGCGGCCGGGGGCCTCCGGCGGGACCACTTCGGGACCAGGGTCCTGGCGGGGCCCGCTAAGGTGCGCGCTCAGCGCCTCGCCGGCCAGCTCGATCGAGCGCCGGTCCGGGTGCAGGTACCTCTGCGTGGTCGTGAGCGATCCGTGCCCGGCGATCTTCCGCAGGACGTGCAGCGGCACCCCGGCGTCGGCCATCCACGTCAGCCCCGTGTGCCGGAGGTCGTGGCGACGCAGGTGCTCGAAGCCGAGCGCCACCACCACCTCGTCCCAGTGCGTCGCGTCCCGCAGGACCGCGGTGGTGATCCGCCCGCCTCGCGGCCCGGTGAACAGCCGCGCCATCGGGTCCTGACTGATCACGTCCAGGCGCCAGGCCACCAGTTCCCGGATCTCCGGGATCAGCGGCACCGTTCGGCGCCGCTTGCCCTTGGTCCCCTTGTCCGTCAGGCCGCCGGGTGCGGTCGTGGTCTGCCGGCACAGGTCCCACGTCCACCGCTTGCGGTCGATGTCCTTGCGGCGCACGCCGGAGACCTCGCCGATCCGGGCCGCCGTGCACGCCGCGAAGCGCACCACGTCGCCCCAGCCGCCGAACTCCCCGTGTGAGCGCAGGACCAGGCCGGTGGCGAGCTTGTCGAGCGTCTCCCAGTCCGGCAGCGCCAGGGCGCGAGGGTCGTCGAGTTCGTCCTCGGCGCGCTGGTACTCCCGCTGCCAGCCGCTGACCTTGGCCGGGTTGGCGTCGATGACACCGTCCCGGACGGCCTGCTCCATGACCCGGACCAGCATGGCGAGCGTGTTCTTTACGGTGGACCGGCCGTGCTCGTCGGCGATCCACCCGTACACGGCGCGGTCGATCACGCCGTTCGTGACGGTGCGAAGGGGCAGGTGGCCGATCGTCGGGACGATCCGCAGTCGCCAGCCGGCGCGGTACGGGTCGAGCGTTTTGGACTCCAGCCCGCGCAGCGCCAGTTCCATCACCGACTCCCCGTACTCGGCGAGCGGCATGGTCGCGGTCGCAGGGGTCACGCCGCGGCTGGCCAGCCGCTCCATCCCGGCGATCCAGGCCTCGGCCTCCTCGATCGTCTCGGACATCTCGGAGCGCGACCGCCGCCCGCCCGACACGGGGTCGAACCACCGGACCCGACCCCTGTAGGGCTTCGGGTACTCGGGGCGGTGCTCGATGTCGGTCGACAACTTCACGCCGATCGGCGGGTTCTGCTGAGGCATCAGGCGGCTTCTCCGGGGACGATGCGACGCGACTCCAGCCAGGCCTGGACGTCGGGGACGCTGTAGACGGTGATGCGGGAGGTCAGACGGACGAACGGCGGACCCTGCATGGGCTTCGAGGTACGCCACCTCCTGAGGCTCGACGGGTCGACCCCAATGAGCGCGGCAACCTCTTCGGTGGAGTACCAGCCGCTCTCCAGCAGGCGCGCTGGGTGCTGACGGCTGGCCCGGTCGACCGAGGCGATCAGCGCTGCTACTTGCTCGATGGTCAGTTGCGGGTCAGTCAAGGCGGCTACTCCTTCGTGGAGCGAGGGCAGGGCGTCCCCGCAGTTCTTGTCGCTGAGGTTGGTGGAGATTGCTGTGCTTGCGGCCAGGAAGGGCCTGAGCGCGGGTTCGACCTCTTCCCCCTGAGGAATCCGCTACTGCCGCTACTGCCGCTACCTCCCTGGTCAGGGGCATGTTTTTGGTAGCGGATTGGGTAGCGGTAGCGGATTGGTGCCGCTCCCGCCGGGGGTGGGCGGGAGCGGCGGGTGGCCTACGGCGCGGTGGCGGCCTGCGGGGCGGGTAGCGGATCGGTATCCGCTACCTCGGGCATATCCGCTACCGGAAACAGGGGCCTGACCTGCGCAGTAGCGGCAGTAGCGGCAGTAGCGGATCCCTCAGGGGGAAGCCGACGGGGCGGGCAGTACCGCAGCCACGCGTCGGCGAGGTCTGCGGCGTAGTAGCCCTTGGCGCTGCTCTTGGAGCCGGTCTTGATGTTGCGGGGCTTGATGGGCTCGTTGTCGGCCTTGACGTAGTCGCCGAGCATCTTGGCGAGGGCCCGGGAGGTGATGGGCTTGCCGTCGAGGTCGGCCCACGGGGCGTCGTCGAGGTCGGCGAGCTTGCTCAGCAGGTCGGCGCTGAGCATGCGCTCGGCGTCGCCGAAGATGTCCCGCAGGTCGGCCAGGAGGCGGATGCCGACGCTGCCCTTGTCGTTGGCCTTGGCGGCGGTGACGAGTTGGATGCAGGCGGCGCGGGCACGCTTGGGCCAGTGGCCGCCGGCGGCGTCGGCGACGGCGAGCAGGGGTTCCCACACGTCGGCGGGCCGGTCGCTGATGCCCTCGGGCAGTTCGGGCCAGGCGCCTTCGAGCTGCTGTCGGACGGTGCCGGCCCAGGTGGCGAGGCGTTCGCGCAGGGCGTGGCCCTCGGCTTTGTGGATGCGCTCGCGGTAGGGCTCGACCTTCTCGTTGGGGGCCCGGCGGCGCATCCGGATGATGACGGAGCGGCTCATGATGGTGTCGGGCAGGTCGCCGAGTCCGCCCATGGCGAGGGCGGCGTAGACGGGGAAGGGCTGCACGGTCTGGGTGTTGCCGTCGCCGACGCAGCGCAGGACGACGCCCGAGCGGCGGTGGCCGGAGTTGATGAGACCGCGCAGGTCCTCGTTGCCGGCGGCCTTCGGGCCGAAGGTGGTGTCGATCTCGTCGAACAGCACGGTGGGCCGGGCGTCGGGGTCGCAGACAGACCGGAACAGCGCGGCCGGGCTGACGTCGGTGGTGAGCATCGGCCGCGGGGTGAGCGTCTCGATGATCTCCAGCGCGCGGGTCTTCCCGGAACCGGGCTCCGGGGAGAGGAACGCGATGCGCGGGGTGGACTCGAAGGTGTCGAGCAGGTGGGTGTGGGCGTCCCACAGCACCACGGCGGTGTAGGCGGCTTCGCTGGGGAAGACGTTGAAGCGGCGGTGGAAGGCTTCAACGGCGTCCAGCACGGCGGCGCCGTCGTCGGTGTCGGTGGTGACGGGCGGGTTGGGATCGGTCATGCTGGCCTCTCCGGTTCTGTTCGGGCTGGATGAAGCGGCCGCCGGCTTTGGCGAGAGGGCGGCCGCTTCGGCGTGTTCGGGCGGGTCAGGTCAGCTGCCGTTGGCCTCGGCGAGCTGGATGCAGGCGGTGCGGGCGCGCTTTGGCCAGTGGCCGCCGGCGGCGTCGGCGACGGCGAGCAGGGGCTCCCAGACGTCGGCGGCCCGGTCGAAGATGCCGTTGGGCAGGTCGGGCACAGCGCGGCTGACGTCGTCGCGCACGGTGTCGGCCCAGGTGGCGAGGCGCTCACGCAGGGCGTGGCCCTGGGCCTGGTGGATCCGCTCGCGGTAGGGCTCGATTCGCTCGTCGCAGGTCCGGCGGCGCATCCGGATGACGACGGAGCGGCCCATGACGGTGTGGGGCAGGTCGCCGAGACCGGCGGCGGCGAGGGCGAAGTGGGTGGGGAAGGCCTGGACCGTCTGGGTCGTGCCGCCGCCGACGCAGCGCAGGACGTGGCCGCCGCGGCGGTGTCCGGCGTTGATGAGGCCTCGCAGGTCCTCGTTGCCGGCGGCCTTGGGGCCGAAGACGGTGTCGCTCTCGTCGAGCATCACGGTCGGGCGGGTCTTCTTGTCGTGGATCGTGCGGGCCAGCACGGAGGGGCTGACGCCCGTGGCGTCCATCGATCGCGGCACGAGGTCACCGATGACGGCGAGGGTGCGGGTCTTGCCGGAGCTAGGTTCCTGGGAGAGGAACGCGAGGCGCGGGGTGGTCTCGAAGCAGTCGAGCATGTGGGTGTGGGCGGCCCAGAGTACGACGGCGATCCGGGCGGCTTCGCCGGGGAAGACGGTGAAGCGGTTGTGGTGGGCTTCGACCTCGTTGAGCAGGGCGGCGCCGTCCTCGGTGGGGGCGGCGATGGGCGAAGTGTGCTCGGTCATGCTGGCCTCACAGGGGCTTGTGGTGTGGTCAGTTCATGCGGTGTGGGGGCTGGCGGCGGTGAAGCCGCGGGTGACGGCGCGGGTGGCGTAGTCGTGCGGGACGCCGACCGATACGGCGGCGTCGATGAGCCGTTGGGCGATGGTGTCGAGGCCGCAGGGGCCGGGGCAGTGGGTGTGCTGGGCGGCGAGGAAGCGGGCGACGCCGAAGGCCTGTGATCCGGCGCCGTTCTCCGGGCAGTCCGCGATTTTGGCGAGGCCGCGTTGCAGCCCGGTGTTGATGAAGCGCTCGGTGTGGCGGCACCCGTGCCCCACGGTGCGGGTCCATGTCGGCGGGGGTGAAGAGGCCACCCGCGCGCCGTTCGCCGGCGCCGGGGTGGTCTCTTCCTTGTCGACCAGGGCGCGGACGGCGTCGGGCAGTGGCGCCATGGTGCCGGTGCCGTAGCCGAGCCAACGGGCGTACGCCATGGTCGACTTGATGTCGACGCCGGGACGGACGGCATTGGTCGAGGCCATGGCACCGCGGTAGACCCAGTGTTCGCCCCGGGTGCTCGGCACGGTCAGGGTGGCGGGCAGGGCGGTGCGGGCCCAGGTGACGGCGTGGGCGTTGTCGAGGTCGACCACGGTCAGGCCAGCGCCGCCCGGGTGGTAGGCCACCGTTTCGGCCTCCCGCCACGCCCGCAGCCACGGCGGGCTGTTCAGGACGGCGGGATTGGTGGTGGCGGCGGCCCAAGCGTGGCAGGGCGCCGGGCAGGCGCACGGGCCGGGGACCTTCATGTTCGGCCGGCCGCCGCAGGCGAGGGCTTCACAGGCCGGGCAGTTGCCGACCGGGCGTTTCCCGGCCCGAAGGGGCAGGACCGGGAGGCCGAGCCGGGGCAGTTCGAGAGCGAGTTGCAGGATGGGATTCACGCCGGTCTCCAGAGGTCGGCGGGGGCAGCTCGGCAGCGTGCTGTTCGGTGCAGACCTTGTGTGCGGGCCTGCGCTGTTCGTCGCGCAGCGGGGTGGGACGACCGCACCAGCGGCAGGGCTTGGGGCCGGTGCGGTCGTAGTGGTGGGCGTCGCGCCAGTCCAGGACGGTCGCCACGACGCCGGGTCCTACGCGGCCGTTGTGGTGGTGCTCACCGGGCACCGCCAAGCAGGTCGGTGACGAGCGGGGCGAGCTGGGCGTTGGCGTGCTCGGCGAGGGCCCGGACCGCGGCCTTGGCCTCGCGGGTGAGTGCCGGGCCGGGCCGGGCCGTGCTGGGGGCGATGAGGATGCCGTCCGGGATCGGGATGAGCAGGGTGGCGGTGACCAGGACGGCGGGTCGGTCGGTGCGCTCCGGGTCGACTAGCACGGGCCACTGCTCACCGGGGCGCGACCACGGGGAGCGTTCCCAGTCCAGGGCCCGGCTGTCCGGTCGGTGTGCGAGCGCGCTGTGCCGCAGGCCGACCCGGGCGCAGAACTGGGCGCCGCCGTCGTGGTCGCGGTAGACCTCGATGCGGTCGAGGTCGGGGCGAACGGTCACGTAGCCGGGGGCCATGACCGGACTGGTGGCGGTGCGCCACGCGGCGGTGGCGAAGTCCACCGGGCGGAGCGGCCGGCCGTCCTCGTGGAAGTCGGCGGTGTGCTGGGCGATGTAGGCGCCGTAGCGGGAGTGGCCGTCGGAGGCCTGCTTCCGGTCGGCGGTGTCGTCGATGACGACGAGCGTGGAGTGGTCGAACTGGGGCATGCTGATGTCCTCTGGTCTCTGATCAGGGATGGATGGCCCCGCAGCAGCTGTTGTTCCGGCCAAGGTGGACGGCTGCTGCGGGTCTTCGCATTGCCAGGGGGTGAGCCAGGTCGTCCGGCGCGAACGGACTTGTCAGTACTGGTGGTTAGAGTCCCCGTATGGCGAACCATGACCTTGAGCTTGTTCCGGGGCTGATGACCACCCGCGCGGAGGTGGCCGCGGCGTTCGGCGGTGCGTTGTACGGCGGCATCGAGCCGGCCGTCGACTCCGACATGGTGCTCGTGTACTCCGACCCGAAGGTCGGTGAGCTGCACGGCTACACCTTCGATGGCCAGGCCGAGGACGACGACCGCGGGCCGCTGTACCTGTACACCGGTGAGGGGAAGACCGGCGACCAGGTCTTCACCGGCGGGAACAAGTCGCTGCGGGATCACGCCGAGGACGGCCGTACGGTGCAGCTGTTCGTGGCGGACGGGAACGTGATCGACCCGGTCACCGGCAAGAAGAAGAAGGGCAAGCGGCAGCGCTACATCGGGCAGATGCTGGTGGACCCCGATGAGCCCTTCGACCGGCGGCGCGCGCCGGGCAGGGACGGCGTGGAGCGGTGGGTAATCGTGTTCCACCTGCGGCCGGACCCGCAGGCCGCCTTCCCGCCGAAGTTCACGCCTGCGGATGCGATCCCCCCGGCGACCGCGCACACCGTCGTAGACCTCGACGTCGAGGCGGAGCCGGAGACGGACGCCGACAATGAAGCCGTGGTGCCGGCGGGTCCGTCGTCGTCGCAGGTCGAGACCGAGGAGCACGCCACCGACGAGACGGTAGCGAACATTCCCGGCGGCCAGCGGACTATCCAGCGGCGGGAGGGCCGGCTGACCAAGGCCTACAAGGCTCACCTGGTTGCGGCCGGCCACACGGTGAAGCGGTTCCAGATCGCGGTAGAAGGCGTGGCCACCACGCTGAAGACCGATTTGTACGACGTCACTGACAACGTGCTGTACGAGGCCAAGGGGACCGTGCGTCGCGACGATGTGCGCATGGCCATCGGGCAGCTCTTCGACTACCGGCGTCACATCGACGCTCCTGAAGGTCTGGGGCTGGCGGTCCTGCTCCCGGGTGACCCTGGTAAGGACCTGCGCGCTCTGCTTGATTCGCTCGGCATCGCCCTGGTGATCCGCACCGAAGGCGGTTTCGAAGGCTTCCCGCTCAACTGACAGGGAGGTGGGTAGGCCTCGCGGTAGCCGCCATCCAGTAGGCGGCCCCTTCCGGTCCCCCGCACCGTCCGGGCCCGGCCGCTGGCTGCGGCGGTGGTCCGGGCGGCACGGCCGGTCGGGCAGGGTGTCCGTGCGCGGTTAGAACGGCGGCTCCGTCGAGTAGGTCGCGGTCTGGGCGCGGTCGAGGTGGCGGGCGATCCAGTGCGGGACGGGCAGCAGGCGGCGGGTGCGGTCGGGGTCCCAGCAGGTGCAGTGGATGTACTCGGTGCCGGCGTACTCGCCGGTGTCGTAGTCGCCGTAGTCCTCGGCCCATCCGCCGGCGCCCTTGCAGCTGGGGCAGCGCGGGTCGGGGGTGTCGGCGAGGTGGAGTGCGGGTCGGGGCCAGGGGGCGTACTGCGGGCGCAGGCGGGCCATGACGGTTCCTCCGGTCAGCGGTTGCGGTTGGTGACGTTGACGCTCACGTTCACGGCGCCCGGCCCGCCCCGGCCACCGGAGCCGCTGCTGTTCTTGAGGAGGTAGAGGGTGCCGAGGGCGGCGACGAGCAGGGCGAGGCCGGTGGTGGCGGCGGCGAGGGCTTGAAGCAGGAAGCCGAGGCCGAGTCCCGCGCCGCCGATGCCGATGCCGCCGGCGAGCAGGCGGGCGGGCCACGGGTCACGGCCCGCGGCGTCGGCGTGCTGCTGTGCGGGCGGGGCGGGCAGGTAGACGGCGGCCGAGTTGAGCGGCTGCGCGGGCACCGGGACCGGCGTGTGGGCCTGGTAGAGCGCGGGCGGGTTGGTGAGCGGGGCGGGGGCGGCGTAGTAGGGGGTGCCGTCGGGGCCGTAGACGACCGCGGCGGCGGGCGCGGGCTGAAAGGGCGTGGTCACGGGGCTGGTCTCCTTCTTGGTCAGTGGAGGGATCCGGCGGCGGCGGCGATGGTGGCGATGAGGTGGTCGATGGCGGTGTGGAGGCCGGTGGAGGCGAGGGCGTAGCCGAAGAGGGCGGCGACCACGGCGGATCCGAGGCGCACGTAGTGGTGGCGCATGAGGAAGACGAGGGTGATGCCGCTGACGGCGGTGAGCGAGACGGAGAAGATCACGGGCGCACTCCAGGTCCGGGCGGGCGGTGCGGTGAGGTGACGGGGTGACTGGCCGGGTCAGCGCAGGTTGCTGAGGGCGTTGCGGATGCTTCCGAGCTTCACGGGGCGTCCGCCGTCGGCGTTGACGGCCTCCAGGACGGCGTGGGCGTCCATGTCGCCGTCGGAGGCCTCCAGGGCGGCCTGGACGCGGTCGGCGACGGTCAGCCGTGCGGCGTTCTGCGGGTGGCCGGGGCTTGCCGGTGTGCTGCTGCGGGACCGGCTGCCGCCTTCGTCGTCGCCGGTGTCGGGCGGGGGGAAGGCGGCGTTGTAGGCGGCGGCGCCGTCGAGTTTGTCGGCGTAGGCCTGGCCGGCGACGGGCCAGGACGTCTTTTCCAGGACGGCGTGCGGGTCGTCGCCGTACAGCGCGAGCATCTCGGGGTCCAGACCCTCGGTGGGGGTCTTGGAGCCGACGTTGAAGGCGCGCATCTTGGCGCCGGGGTAGGGGCCGGAGAGGTGGTAGCCAGTGCCTTGGGTGCCGGGGCGGTCGTCGTCGGCCGCGGCCTCGAACTGGGAGACCAGGCGGGTGGCGCCGGCCTTCTTCGGGATCGGGGCGAGCTTCTGCCCGGCGGGCATCAGGCCGTCCGCCACGAGCTGTTGCATCATGCTCGACGTCCAGCGCAGCAGCAGGACTTCGCCCTCTTTGAGCATGGCGCGCATGGTGTCGGACCCGCCGAGTTCGTCGAGGTGTCCGGCCTGCGCAAGCAGGGCGATGCCGACGCCGAGGGAGCGGCCGGTGCGGCCGATGTCCTTGATGTAGAAGGTGGCCAGGTCCCGGTAGGGGGCGCCCTTCTCCAGCAGGCGGTTGGCCTCGTCGACGACCATGTAGAGCAGCGGGTCGGGGCGGTCGCGCAGGAACTTGGAGCGGCCGGCCGCCGCGTACCGGGCGGCGCGTTCGCGCATGACGCACCAGGTGGTGTGCAGTTGGGCCATCACGCCCTCTTGCGAGTACACCGCCCAGTCGACGTTCCCGCGCGCTTCGGGGGCGGATTGGCCCTCTTTCAGGTCGCCGTAGAAGGTGGCGATCCCGGAGCGCTTCATCGCGGCCAGGATGATCTGGCCGAGCGTGGACTTCCCGGCGCCGGTGGTGCCGAACAGCAGCAGGCGCTGGGCCGATCCGGACTTGGGGTCGTAGAGCTGGATCCAGACCTTGCGGCCGTTGTGGTAGAGCCCGATCCAGATCCGGCCGCGCTCGTCCATGACCAGCGCCTCGGGTCCGGGGAGGCGGACGTCGGCGAGCGGGTCGGTGGGGTAGATGGTGACCAGGGCCTGGCTGCCCATGGCTTCGATGGCGAGGCGGGAGGGGTCGTCGATGCGCATGGCGTCGGCGAGGCGGACCGGGTCGTAGGTGATGATGTCGCCCGGCGGCGCTTCGAGGGTGAGTTCGTAGATCCGGTTCACGCGTCGATCTCCCGCCCGGTGTCGGTGTCGACGACGCGGATCGCGGTGATCGTGGTGCCGGGCATGCCCTTGGGGGCGATGTTCTGGGTCCAGTGCGCGTACAGGTCGGCGGCGTCCTGCGGGGCGCGGCCGACGGTGAGGCGGCGGACCCCGGCGCCGCGTCCGGGCATCTTCGTGACGCTGATCTCCTCCTCGTCCCAGTCGATCAGGGCGGACAGGCGGGTGGTGGAGATCGTGGGGACCGGGGTGCCGTGGTGGGCGGAGCGGATGACGGCCCTCATGGACTGCGGGCCGGTCTGCTCGATGTGCTCCAGGACGGTGCCGGGGGCGACGCCGCCGTCGACGGCCGCGTGCTCGGACCACCAGGCGGCGAGCGGGTGCCGGTCGGCGGCCGGTTCCAGGCCGGTCGGCGCGTCCTGCTGGGCCTGCTCGACGGCCTCGGGGGTGAGCGAGGGTTCGCGGCCGGCCAGGACGCGGGCCATGCGGGCGGGGCGGATGAGCCACACGGCGGCGGTCCAGGCGGCGTCGGCCGCCAGTTCCCACCAGTGCACGCCAGGCACCAGCCGCTCGACGACGAGCACCCCGGCCAAGGTGACGGCCGGAGTGAGGTAGAGGGCGGTGGCGGTGTCCCGGACAGGGTCCTTGGGGAGGGTGGCGGACCAGGCGAGGCCGTAGAGGATCGCGGTTCCGGCGCCGCCGATTGTGGCCGGGTAGAAGTCGGCGGTGAATGCGCCGGCCGCCAGGCCCGCGGTGCCGGTGAGGGTGGCGGCGCGGCCGAGGTGGTTGCGGGCGGTGGCGACACGCCCGCGGATCGGGCCGAGGGACATCATCAGCGTGCTCTCCTTCGCGTTGCGTGGCGGGGCGAAGGGGCGGCGGCACCGCGTCAACGGGGCTGCGCCGCCGCCCCGTTCGGGTCAGCGGTTGCTGTAGAAGGTCCGGTCGGCCATCTCGACGGGCATGGCGTTCGCGGCCTCGGCGACCGACCCGTAGTCGGCCTCGTGCTCGGCGGCGGTGGCGTGGAACGCGGTGGACAGGTCGGCGAGGTCGGCGGCCATGGCCTCGGCCTCTTCCAGGACCGAGCGCATGACGGCCGCGGCGTCGTGGTGCTCGCCGACGGTGTCGCGGTCGACGGCTAGCGCGGCGGCCTGGTCGGCGAGGCGGTCCACCGACGCGGCGCACTTCTCGACGTACTTGTAGGCGCTGGTGACCACGTCGGCCACCAGGGCCAACTTCACGCCGGTCGCGGTGAGCTGGGCGATGACGATGCCGTAGCGCACGGCCTCGGTGAGACCGCGGCCGGCGGTGGCGAGGACCGCCCCGGCACTGCCCGGGGCGCCGTCCGGGGTGGACGGCGCGGTGGACGTGGTGAGCGGCTGACTGCCGGTGACCTGCTCGCTGGTGGTGTCGGACACGGACGTCCTCCCTACTCGTTGTGGTAGTCGCGCTCGGCGGGTGCGGTGTGGCCGGCGTCGCGCACGGCGTCCGCCAGGGGCTTGTGGCGGGCGGCGGCGTTGTCGCCAGCGGCCGTGATGGCCTCGGCGGCGGCCGGGATCTTCTCGGCGACCGCCTCAGCGCGGGCCTTGACCTGCGCGGTCTTCTCGATCAGCTTGGCGACGGCGGTCGCCAGGATGCCGGGCACCTTCAACGCGAGCACCTTGGTGTGCAGCGTCTCCAGCTGCTCGGCGAGTTCCTCGCAGTCGGCGGCGGCCTGCTTGGCCTCGGCGGCGCCCTGGGTGATCTCCTCGCCCATGTCGGCGTCCGCCTCGATGACGTCGTAGATCGTCAGCTCGGCGTCGGCGTACTGCGTGCCGTGCATGGTGCGCGGCGGGGGAATGGTCACTGGCTGTCCTCCAACGGGCTTTGACGGTGGGGGAGACGGGGGTTTGATGGTGCCGGGCCGGGTGTGGGACGAGCGGTGGGGTGCGCGGGGCAGGGCTGCCTGGCCCCGGCCGAGGGCGGCGGGTGGGCGGGGCTTGCGGGGGCCGCCGTCGGCGCGCTCGACTGTGATCGTCTCGCCCTCGGTCCAGGCCCAGCCCGGCGGCGGGGCGAACCCGCCGTCCGGTCCGGCGGACGCCCCGTGACCGGCGGGCGGGGTGGCCTCTTCAGCCCGCGGCTTCCGGGACCGACGGAACCGCCACCGGGCCCGTTGCGCGTGCTGCCGCCAGCGGTCATCCCTGCGGCTTCGGTGTTCGCGGCTGGAGCGGCCCTGCCCGGGGCGGCTTCGCCAGGGCCTGGCCCCGGTCGCGCCGCCCGGCGTCACGAGGCGCCGCTTCCGGCGCGGACGCTTCGGCGGCTTCACCCGGGCGCCCCGGGCACGGCCGCCGTCCGGCTTCGGGCCGGTCGTGGCGTCGGGCGGGACGGCGATGTCGGTGCCGGGCTGCCCGGTCGGCGCGGCCTGCTCCTTCGGGTCGGCGGCGTTGTCCGTGGTGCCGGGTTTGGGCTTGCGGCCGTTGAGGATCCGGTCGGCGGCCCTGGCCCGGAGCGCCGAGCGGATCGTCGTCGGCGTCGAGCCGGAAGCGGACTTGTGCGCCCCCGTCGGCTTCCATGACCCGCTGGTGATCCGGTCGGCGACCCGGCGGCCGGCGGCCCCCCGGATCGTGTCCGGCCCGGCCGGCGACCGCTGCGGCTTGGCCGGGGCGTCCTTGGGGCCATGGGTGATGCGGTCGGCCATCCGACGACGGGCCGCGCCCCGGATCGTGTCCGGCCCGGCGGTCTGCCGCAACGGACGCCCCGCCGACCGGTCCCGGTTTCGGTCCGAGGAGGGGGAAGAGGCCACCCCGCCGCCGCCCGAATTCCCGCCACCGGAAAGGCGATTCGGCCGCCCAGTCGACCCGGAGGCCTCCAGGGCCCTCCTGCGGGCCTCCCGCACCCGATCCAGCCCCGGACTGCCACCTCCACCTGACGCACCGTCAGAGCGGCCATGGCGGGCCTTCTCGGGTGCCTTGGTGCCCGGCGTGCCGCCCGGGGTGGTGGGGCTCTGGCGGAACGTCGCGGGGACGTGCGGGCCGGTGCGGGGCGGATTCTGCGCCTGATGGCGCGCGCTCCGCCCGAATTCCGGACCGGACTGCACCCTGCCCCGGGGTGCAGCTCCGGGAATGGGCGTTCGGGAATCCACAGTCTGTGGATTCCCGAACGCGGCGGAGGGTTTTTGCTGCCGCTCCGCTGCTTTCTGGTGTTCGGCGCGGGCTTTCATGTAGGCGACGAAATGGGCGGCGCCCCGCAGCGCGGCCACGGTGATCCCTGCCATCATGACCGCCGACATGGCGGCGACATTCGCCAGGCCGCCGCTTTCGGCGGGCGGTGCGGCCGGTGCGGCGTATTCGCTTTCGCGGGAAAGCTCGGGGTTTTCGGGGATCGACAGGGACGCGGGCGGTGCCAGGTCGGTGGCGAGCGGGGCCAGCGCCGGGGCGTCGCCGGGCGGCTGGTCCTCGGCCACGACCCCGGGCACCGTCAGCCGGGGGAACCCGAGCACGGTCCCCCCGTCGTTGTCGGCCATCGGGCCTCCAATCGGGATGTCACGCTCCGTCACGCATCCGGGGGCCCTTCACGCGTACGCGTGCACGCGTACGTGGGACCCCCGGATTCACGGAGCGGCGTGATGATGATGAGCGCGAAGCGTCACCGGGAGGAGCGCGCGTCAGGACGCGGCGTGCTGCTGGGTCCAGGCGCTGAGCATCCGCACCAGGTCGGCCCAGGACTCCTCGTCGGCGCCGGCCAGCGTGCGGGCCAGGTCCCACAGCTCCCGCGCCCGCTCCGCGTTCGTCGCCGTCGCCGCCAGGCGCTTCTGCCAGTAGGCGACCTGACCGGGGGAAAGCGGCATCAGGCACTCTCCTTGAGGAAGTCGAGGAACGCCGGAGACTGCTTCTCACCGGAATTCCCGTCCGCCTTCTCAGAAAGCGCGGAGGAAATTCCGTGAAGGGTCGCGGCGGTGTTCACCGCGTCCGTGCTCCGGGCCGTCTGGAGAGCGGCCTTGCGGTCCTTCTCCAGGGACTTCTCGGCGGCGCGGGCCGCGCGCTTCTTCGGCAGCTCGACGAACCGGCGGTTGTATTCCGCGTCGAGCTTTCCGGCGGCGTTCACCGCTTCCCGCAGGTGCCGTTCCAGATTGGCGAGCGGCCGGGTGGCGAAGTAGGCGCGCATGCGCGGCTGGAACAGCCGGTCGCCGTCGATGCGGACCGACTCCAGGTCGGCGCGGTACTCGCGCAGCAGGGCCTGGACCTCGTCGGCCATCTGCCGCAGCCGCTCGCGCTGCTGGGCGGCGTAGATGGCGGTGCCGCCCGGGGCGGTGAGGTGGTCCGACGTCCACCTGTCCGTGCTGGTCATGGTGTTCCTCCTGTTCCGGGTGGTGGTGGGTCAGTCGGTGTAGCCGAGTTCGGCGGGGTCGGCGCCGTCGAGGATCGCGGCGGCGTCGGCGAGCATGGCGCGGGCCTGGACACGCAGGATGAGGGCGGCAGCCGCCGCCTGCTGGCGGGGCAGTTCGCCGTTGCGCGCGTCACCGGCGAAGGCGTCGCCGGAGCGGGCGGCGGCCAGATTGTCGACGGCGCCCCGGTCGAGGGCGGCGGCGAGGGCGTTGGCTTCGGTGCGGTTCATGCAGAACTCCTTGCTCAGCGGTCGACGACGGGCTTGGCCAGGTCGCGGTGGCCCAGGTGGACGGTGATGCCGGTCTTGCCGAGGCGCTTGGCCAGCGCCATGGCCACGGTCGGGGCGCGGTGCCGGCCGCCCGCGCAGCCGACGACGATGTTCAGCGGAGCCTCGGCCGGGCCGGCGTCGAACGCCTCGGCCAGCAGCGCGGTCGCCCCGATCAGCTCCTGGATCCCGGGGGTCTCCAGCACCGCCCGGCGCACCGGCAGGTCCTCGGCGGTCATGTGGCGCAGGTCCGGGGAGACGTGCGGGTCGCGGAAGTGGCGCCGCAGGTCGAGCACGAGGTTGGCGAAGACCGGAGGGGCGCCGTGGAGGTAGCCGAAGCTGACCAGGCGAATGTCGGTCACGGACATGACTGGCCCTTTCGTCAGCGGGTCTGCTGGATGAGGGAGCCGATCAGCTCAGGGCGGTTGGTGGCGCCGAGCGAGCGGCCGGCGGAGGTGAACAGGTGCCACCAGTGGGCGGTGCCGTCGTCGTTGCTGGTGTGGGCGCACGTGAAGCCGTGGAGCGGGAAGACGTCCACGACGCGGGTCTGCTCGAACTCCGGCTGCGGGGCCGGGACGCGGTCGGTGCTCATCGGATCTCCCAGGGGTCAGGCGGCGATCGAGTCGGGGGCGGCGCAGGTCAGGCAGGTGCCGAGGTACGCGGGCAGGACGTAGCCGGCATCCGCGTGGCAGAGCGGGCAGGTGCGGCGCGCGGCGTTGGCCTTTTCGAGGGCGACGGCCCTCGCGGGGGTCATCGGCCTGACCGGCTTGGCCAGCGCGAGGCGGTAGAGGTAGGCGGGGCGGGTGCCGCCGAAGCGGGAGCGCCACATGACCTGTCCGGCGACGGGCTGGCCGCCGGGCCGCAGGCCCTTGGCGCGGAGTTGGCGGCGGGTGAAGAGGCCACCCGGCGCCATGCGCCACGGGTAGGTGGGCATGCCGCCGTGGTGGCGGCCCTCCGGGTCCCAGCGCCGGGGCCGGCTCATGCGGCCACCCGCTCAGCGTCGGCGGCGTGCTGCTCGTTGAGCCGCTTGTAGAGGCTGTTGACGTAGGCCGGGGAGCGGGTGGAGCGGCGGGCGGCCTCGCGCTGCGAGAGGCGCTCGCGCCAGCGCTCTTCGATCACGCGGGCGGCCTCGCTCTCGTCCAGCCGGGGCGGTTCCTGCGGGTCGGTGTTCACCCGGTCGGCGCTGGCGTTCACCTCGTGCCGGGTGGTGAACGGCTCGGGCTGCGGGGTGTTCACCGGGTCCGGCTGGTCGGTGTGCACCGGGCCGTCGGCCGGGTCGTCGTCGGCCGCCGGGGTCGGTTCGGCGGGCTCGGCCGGGGCGGGGTGAACGGGTGCGGGCGCCGGGTGAACGGGCTCGGTGTTCACCGCGTTCACCGGCCCCGCCGGGAGCGCCTCCCGGGCTGTCGGCACGGGCCCGGTCGGCAGGGCCGCGACGGGCGGCGGGGCGGGGGTGAACGGGCCCTGCGGGAGGGTGAACAGCGGCACGTTCACCACCTGCCGTGCGGCCTGCGGGACCGTTGCCGGGCGGGTGCGGAGCGGCGGGTGCGGCCGCTTCGCGAGGCGGGCCAGGGCCCGGCGGTAGGCCGGTCCGGCCTCCGCAACCAGCAGCAAAAGCAACGGCGGGATCAGGTGGACCACCACCCCGACCAGGTCTTTTGCCAGGGCGGCGGCCCCGATGTTGAGCCACACCGTGGCCAGGCCGGTGACCCAGCGGAAGGCCGCCGGCCAGCGCCCGCCGCTCACGCCGTAGCGGGCGAGGGTGCTGTCCGACTGAAGGCTGAGGATGAAGCAGCCGTCGGTGGCCATGGCCATCACCGGGCCGGTGCCGAACCCCGGTGAATGGGCGTCGATGAACGGTGCGGCGGTGGACATGCTCACCGGGACCACCGCCCCCGTCAGCACCCACGTCCCGAGGGAGATGACGGCCGACGTGCGGCGGATCTGGGCCGGGGTGGGCACCTCGGTGAACAGCCCGTGTTCAGCCGGGCCGGAGCGGTGAGCGCTCACCCGGCACCCCCGGCGTTCACCCGGGCCCGCAGGCGGTTCATGCGGCGGCCGAGCCGGCGCCGCTCGTCGGCGTTCAGGCCGCCGAAGATGCCGTGCGGCTCGTTTCGCTCCAGCGCCTGGGCCAGGCACATCAGCCGGACCGGGCACCCGGCGCAGATCATCCGCGCCCGCCGCTCGGCCCACTCCGCGGCATCGGTCCCGATCTCGTCGGGGTCCGGGAAGAACAGTTCGGTGTCGGCGCCGGCGCACTCGGCGCCAGGCAGGCCACCGTCCGGCGCCGGGGCGAACTCGGCGAGCACCGCGGCGGCCGGGCGGGCGGCCCGGTGCGGGGCGCGGGTGCCGGCGAGGTGGAGCGTTCGGCGGGCGGTCATGCGGCGGCCCTCCAGGTCTGCACCCGGCGGCGCTCGGCCGTGCGCATCAGCGCGGAGGCGAAGCGGGCGGCCGGCGGGTCCAGGTCCCGCAGGATGTCCCGCGCGGCGTCGAGCCGGACCCGCCGCTCCTCGGCGGTCTCGTCCTCGCTGCCGGTGAACAGCTCGGCGTCGATACCGAAGCCGAAGGCGAGTTCCGCGAACTCGTCCGGCGTTGCGGCGTCCTGGCCTGCGACAATCAGTTTCATGGGTCGGTGTCCTTCACTCGGACGGCCCTGAGCGGCTCCGGTGTTGCAGCACCGGAGCCGCAGCCGTAATGGCGGATCGGACGATCGACGAGCGTCCGCGCGGACCCGACGTACCTCCGCCGAGGCGGCGGGACGCCGGGAACCGTGATCGCTGGTCGATGCCTCACCGGCAGATGGCCCGGCGAGGCGACCTATGTCTCTTGCGGTCGATCGGGTTCATCGGGCACCTCCTTCGGTCGAGCGGACAGGGAAACTCACTGCAAGGGGGGCCACGCCCCCACTCTCCGGCCGTTGCTCGCGGTCACCGGGCCACCTCGCCAGTCGGGGCCGAAGCCCCTGTCCCCTGGCCTTTGCGGAGATTGCAGCGTCCTCCGCCTCAGCTCACAGACGCCCCTTCAGAGCGGTTAATGCACCGCCCCCAAGACACGTTTGCGCAGTTCAGAGCAGCCCAAAGGAGGGCTGTTAGTTCGCCAGCCTCGCCATGCGAGACATGTTGAACATGTCTCTTACGATGCCGAGAAGCCGACGCTTCGTCAAGTCCGCCGTTTGGTTTGGCCGGTGAGTCCCGGCCGCGCATCTATAGATTCGGCTCTCCGGCCCTGCCGGAACACGGCGCATCTGGACGGCTACGGTCCGACTTCGGTACGGTCGAAGTCGTCCCGGATCGTCCAAGCGCCGCACCATCGTCCAGGGGAGGGCGAGATGGCCAACGAGAGGCTGCGAGGGGCAATCCTCGCCAGCAATTTGACGATTGAGCAGATCGCAGAACGGCTCGGCGTGAGCCCGCGAACCGTCGAGCGATGGGTGGAGGCCAAGGACGAGCGCCGGCCGTATCGGCGTTTCCAGTACGCGCTCGCCAACCTGTTGCAGCGGGACCTGTCGGAACTCTGGTCGGACGAGCAGACCAGCAGCGTGACGGCGGAAGCCGGCCGGGCCGAGCTGGTGAAGCTGTACCCACACCGCGCGGTCGTGCCGAAGGAGCTGTGGACGTCCCTCTATGCGAAGTCCACGCGGCACTTCGACCTGGTGGTGTATGCCGGCTTCTGGCTCTCGGAGGACCCGCTCTTCTTTCGCCTCGTCCGAGAGAAGGCGCAGGCCGGCGTACCGGTACGGCTCATGCTGGGTGACCCCGACTGCGGGGGTGTGGCTCAGCGGGGCGAGGATGAGGGGATCGGCCCGGCGATGGCGGGCAAGATTCGCAACGCTCTCGCCAACTACGCGCCGCTGTTCGGCGTCTCCGGAGTCGAGTTTCGGCTCCACTCGACGACGCTCTACAACTCGCTCTATCGAGCCGATGACGACCTGCTCGTCAACGGACACGTCTACGGTGTTGGCGCCTACCTGGCACCGGTGATGCACCTTTCCCAGGTGCCCGGCGGAGAGCTGTTCAGCACGTACGCGGCGAGCATCGACCGGATCTGGGAAAGCTCCCGCGCCATCACCTCGCCACATCTTGAAAGTGAGGCCGTATGAGCCGCGTCGACTACTTCCACGATCCGGCCGCCCCGCTGGCGAACTCCGTTGTGCCCTCCGTTACTGCAGTCGTGACCGACGTCGAAGGGCGGTTGCTGCTGATCCACAAGACGGACAACAACCTGTGGGCCCTCCCCGGAGGCGGGCACGACATCGGGGAGTCCGTGGCGGACACTGTGATCCGCGAGGTCCGGGAGGAAACGGGGATCGACGTCGAGGTGGCTGCGGTCGTCGGGCTCTACACGGACCCCGGCCACGTCATGGCCTACGACGACGGGGAGGTCCGGCAGCAGTTCTCCATCTGCTTCCGGGCGCGTCCTGTCGGTGGCGACCTGCGGACGAGTTCGGAGTCGAAGGAGGTCCGCTGGGTGAACCCAGCGGACCTCGACGACCTGGACATTCACCCGTCCATGCGGCTGCGGATCAAGCACGGCTTGGCATCGGACCATGCCGAGCCCTACATCGGCTAGGCCGACGTGCCGATCTGGAGCAGCCGACCTTCGATGCGTCGCGCGGCCGCATCGATCTCCGGCTCGGCACGGCGGATGAACCGGCCGACGACGCTGTCCGGGCCGTAGCGGCCCACGATCTCGCCGATCCGGTCGGGCGTCGTTGTCGGCGTGCCATCCGGAGTGGTGGTCATGTCGCAGTAGATCAGCGCGTCCACCAAGTGGGGTTCCTCCAGCGGGAACTCCGCCTCCAACTCTCGGCGAAGACCCCGTTCCTCGGCTTCGAGCAGGGCACAGGAGTGGTGGGCGACCAGTCGTACGACGCGCTCGTCCACGTTCTCCGCGCGGAGGAACCGCGCGCCGTCGAGCGGGTGGAAGCCAGTGTCGACGATCCGCGGCGAGTATCCGACGTCGTGCAGGACCGCTGCGGACTCCAGCAGCTCAGCATCCGGGCCGAGGATGCCGGCCAGGGTACGCGCCTTGCTGGCCACCCCCTTGGAGTGGTTCCATCGGCGCGGCAGGTCGGTGGACAGAAGGGATTCGGCAAGCTCGTAGGCCCACACGATGGCATCCGTTCCTAGGGGGCGGCTGTCAGGAGTGATTGGCAGGAAGGGCGCGGACGCGCCGCCCCTTCCCATGGCGGACTTCGAGGACGCCAGCGCCTTCAAGCTGAGCGAGGGCACGCCGGACGGTGCCCCGCGCGGCGCCGGTCGTCTCGGTGAGTTCCTTCTCGGACGGGAAGTCGGCGTCGACGCCGAGTTCGTAAACCAGGGCGGCGAGCTGGTCGAGCACCGGAACCTTGGGCGCGGCTCCGACAACGAGCCACCCGACGCCGGGCTGCGATCGGATCAAGCCCTCGGCCGTAAGGACGTCGAGGGCGCGCTTCACCGTGGTGCGGGCGACGTCATGCTCCTTCATCAGGTCGGCTTCCGATGGAAGCGACGTCATGGTGGAGTCTCCGCTGATCTCGGCGCGCAATGCGTCGGCAATCCGCAAGTACGTACCGCGCGGGCTCCGCTCTGACACTGGCCACTCCCATCCCTAGGTAGCTACCTAGACAGGATGAACGATTCCGGGGCCTGGTTGCCAGCCGCGAGTCAGCTAACCATGGTCCTGGTGCTGCTGGCGGCAGGTCAAGCTGATTGAGAGGAACGCCAGCAGTCTCCCGCTGGTACCACCTGGGGGTGCACAATGACGCCATGAAGGTGACTGACCTCAGGATTCCGGACAGGTTCGAGCGTCTTCGCGACCTCGACGACAGCGCGCTCGCCACCATCATCGTGCCGGTGGAAGCGATGCTCGAAGCGTTTGACGAGCGATTCATGGACATGCGGGCGGCCGACCGTGGCTCCTTCATGGTGGTGCGGGGACAGTCCGGGGCCGGTAAATCGACTTTTCTAGACACGGTTTCCTTCTTCAGGGAGGGAGTCTCGACTGCACGTATTTCTCGCCTCGATGAGGTCGGGGAAGCGTTGGTTGCTGCTGCTGGTCGAGCTCCGAGAATTATCGTCATGGAAGGGCGGGAGGCTCTTGGCGAGGTCTCGAAGCAAGAGATCGAAGCCGCCATGCACGAAATCAATCAGTTTGTCCGATCGGATGTCGGAAGGCATAGCCTGGTCGTATGGCCGTGCAACACCAACGACCTGACTGACCTCTTGGTCACTCTCGGGAAGAGTCTTGGTGGTGAAGCTCTATTTGGCATCTCTGATCCCGTAACGGAGTTTCAAGGCCCGCCGAAGGCGGATTACCTGCGAATTGCTCGGCAGACCATCTCGGCTCTCAATGACGGGGCGTCGCTCGACGCGATTGGAGTATCGGCAGAGGCTGCCGAGTCGATGATCCCCGAGTCGGACACTATTGGTAGCTATCTCGCACGAATCAGAAGGGCTTCCATTCGGGCCGGTGCGCAGGTGGAGAAGCTGCTCGCAAAGGAACGCTATCGTCTGTGGACTTGCGTGATCGCAGGGAATGATGTGGAGGGCGACGTGGCTGCGCTCACCCGCGGGGGTGCGGCGGCGGCCGACATCGATCGACTCATTAGCTCAACCGGGGCAAATGTTGTCAGTGAGTTGAAGCAGTACCCCGATAAGATCGGAATCCTCGGAACTGTTCTTGACGCGCGAATTGCACACCTCGACATGGTGTGCATCAATGCCGTTGCTCGGACATACGGAAGCCCCGCACTGCACAAAGCCATGCAGGCTCAAGGTATGCAGATCAGTCGGGAGTCGTCCGCCAAGAAGAGGTTGATCGAGAGCGACCTTGGCATTCTGTTGCAGGGCAACAACCTCGGAACCCGGAAGCGGGGGCCGAAGCCTGGCCAGAATACAAAGGATGCTTTTATGAAGCTGGTTGCCATCTCTCAAACAAACGATGGGCTGCTAAACGAGGCAATTGGCGCGGGATTGGTCGATGCCGGGTTGATTGACTCTTTCGAAACCGAGAAGACCTTGGGGGTAGATCTTGTCTATCACAGTGATTTGTATTGCCTGAGGGCAGGGTCTCCTCTGCGTCTCGAAATGATGTGGCGAGCTAAGACTGGCCGGGCGACAATTGCGAACTATGTGCTCGGCAAGATTAGCAACTATGGGAAGGCGATCGGCGTGCTTCAGCCTGGCGGTTTCCGCGCGTCGCAGGGTGGGGCAGCGGCGGACGGGTAGTGCGGCCTGAGCGGGCTTGTAGGTGCGGGATGGCCGACATCAACAGATGACATCAACGAAGCTGAACGGCCAGCGACGTTCGCGCTTCGCCATGGATGAGGCTTGAGCGAAGCCGGAGGCTCGTTGGAGGTCTGGCAGCTCAAAGATCGAACTTACAAAGCAGCGGTCATTTGGTCGCGCGGTCGCCGTGTGACACTCGGGGAAGCGGCAGGGGCTCGTGATAGTGCCAGAGAAGTGCGCGGTCTTCGCGGCGGAGTTCGGCTGATCCCCACTCCAGCCGGACTACACCGCTGGCCAGCGCGCACGCATAGGCGACTATGACGAGCTTGGTGTCTGGTGACAGCCGCAAGAGATCCATGTGCGGCTCGTCATCCTCGGGGAGTTCGATGCCGAGGTCCAGTGTGAACTGACGGGGCTCGGGCCCGTGCCGGCGGATGAGGTCGGCGCGGAGCCCGGAAGCCCGGCGGAGTCTGGCAGCCGTCACCGGTACATCCTTCTTCGCATATCGGATCGGGAAGACGACATGACCGGCTACGACCACGACCGTTCGCGCTTGGAGCCGCACTGGCTCCGCCCCCGGAAGGCCGGCCAGTCCCGTCACTAGCTCCTCGTACTGCGCCGCGTAGAGGCCATGACCATAAGCCTCGTGAGTTTGAGTGTGGACACCCTCATGCCCGCCGCGGGCACGCTCGTGTGCCCGGAGGATGCACTCCGGCACGATCGTCGTCACCTGCGCAGCGAGACTTCCGAAGACCTCCCTGGCCCACGGACTGGCGAAGGCTGCTGACCCCATACGTCCCCCGATCAAAGTCTGCCGATCCCGAACTTCGACGGTCCGGGGTCGTTCCTTTCAGATCAAGGGCGCGTCAAGGGTCGCACGATGCACGGCTGAACTCAGGGGTTGCTGGTTCAGCTGTAAGACTGTGGATCCCAGCGGATGGTGGCGCGGACTCGCGGGACCAGTGCGGGACCACACGTTGTGCCCGCGCCGGAACGCGGGCAGGCCGATCGGGCATCATGACGTGAGGCTGGATCGCGCTGAGCTGCGGGAATGAGTTCCGGCGCGATCTGGGGGTCAAGGGGTCGCAGGTTCAAATCCTGTCGTCCCGACATTGTGTCGGAAGGCCGTTGGCCGGGAGAGATCCCAGGTCAGCGGCCTTTTTGTTGATGGATCGGCAGGTGATGGGCGGCTTCGGCGCCGCCGTCTTGCGATCTTGCTGGGGATCAGCCGGGGACCACAGCCGATCGGCAGGAGGGTCGCCGCAACCCGCTGCGACGGCCGCGGTTCGCGCCTATGCGAGGTCGCCGGTCTGCCAGCCCGGGGGGACTTTGGGCAGTCCGATCAGGGCGTCGATGCTCAGGTGCTCGGCGAGCAGGGCCTTGAGGTTGCGGCCGTCGATGAGGCGGATGCGGCCGTTGCGGTGGGCGAATTCGTGGCTGGCCTTGCCGAACCACGACGTGGCGACGACGATGCCGTAGCCCGGCGTCCTTGTCATCCATGACGCCGGACATGGCCCGGACGGTCTCCACCGGGATCGCGACGGCGTCCACGCCGTCGTCGCGGGATCCCTGGGTGCGCCAGGTCTCTTAGCCCATGGCTTCGAAGGTTCGCGCACCAGGCGTTCGAAGTCGTAGGGGTTCATCTGGAGCAGGCCAGGTCTCGATGTGGTCGCGCTTCCACGGGTAGCCGTCGGGGCGGCTGGTGGTCATCAGCAGGCGGGGCAGCTCGATGTGCTCGAAGGCGGGCAGGCCGAGCAGGGGTCAGCCGGGGTCGCGCGGTTCGGAGGGGGTGAGGTTCTTCGCGGGGCGCTCCCCGGCCCGGGGCGGCTGCCGTCCTCGGATGATCTCAGCTTTCGCGGCTTTGCTCCGTCAACTGGTATGCCATTATGAGGAGTTCGGCTGCGGCTGCCGGGTCGGGTACGGCGTGGCGAAGGAGAGCAAGGGCCGCTTCGCGGTGGCGGGTGGTCTGGGTGCGGGCCCATCGGCGGCTCCCGGCGGCCTCCACCAGAGCGGCCAGTTCGGCGGGGGTCGCCCCGCTGTCGGCAGCGTATGCGGTGCGCAGGTGCTCCCCGGCTGGGGTGCCGGATCGGAGGGCGGCGACCACGGGCAGGGACTTCTTGCGTACGGCTAGGTCGGCACCTGCCGGCTTTCCGGTACGCCCCGGGTCGCCCCAGATGCCCAGCAGGTCGTCGGTGATCTGGAAGGCGAGCCCCAGCCTGCGGCCGAAGGCGTCCAGCTGGACCACCTGGTGCTGCGGGGCACCGGCCGCGTGGGCGCCGAGCGCGGCGGAACAGCCCAGCAGCGCACCAGTCTTGGCCTCGGCCATCGTGACGCAGTCGGACAACGTCACCGCGCTGTCACTCTCGTAGGCGCAGTCGGCGTGCTGGCCCTCGCACAGCTCGATCACGCATGCCGCCAGGCGTACCGAGGCCGCCGCGTCGGCCAGTACCCGAAACGCCAGGGCGTGCAGGGCGTCCCCGGCCAGCAGAGCGTCGTTGACTCCGAAGACGCGCCATGCGGTGGGCCGGTGCCGTCGCAGCTCGTCCCGGTCCATGACGTCGTCGTGCAGCAGCGTGAAGTTGTGCACGAGTTCGACGGCGGCCGCGGCGGGCAGCGCCACCGTGTCCTCGCCGCCCGTCGCACGGGCTGCGGCCAGCACCAGCGCAGGCCGCAGCGCCTTCCCACGCGAGGCGTCGATCGGGATGCCGTGCTCGTCCCACCAGGCCAGCTGGTAGCCGGCGACGAGCCTCATGCGGCCGGGGAGGCTCGCGACGGCGTCCCGAAGCACCGGGTCGACGGCGGCCCGGGTGCGTTCCAGCAGCAACCCGGCCGCCGCTGCGCGCGGGGCGGTCGGCTCGGTCATGAGACGCCGGCCCGGGAAGAGGAGGACGCGGATGGATCGGCGCGGCGGGTGATGATGCTGTAGACGGATGCCTTGTCCTGGCTGAGGGAGGCGGAGAAGCTCACCGCCATCTCCCGCAGTTCCTCGATCGGACCGCTCGCCCCGTCGGGGAAGTGCTGTTCGATGTTGAGCCGGACCTTCTGGAACCAGTGAATGATCTCCGCGTTGGACGGCATGATCCGCATGTCCTCCAAGAGCAGCCCCTGGTCCTCCAGCGCGCGGACGAAGTACGCCGGGGACTTGCGGTTTCCGCAGGCCAGCCGGTCGACGCGATCGGGGATGGCCGATTCGTAGTGCGCCGGGTCGCCCTTGTAGAGGGTGTCCGAGATGACCAGCAGGGCGCCGGGGCGCATGCGCGTCGACACGGCGCTCACCGATGCCTCGAAGACGTCGTTGAGGAAATGCGTGTACACCCCGCGCACGACCACCAGGTCGTAGGGGTCCTCCGGTTCGGGCAGCAGGTCGACGTCCTGGCCGTCGCACAGGAACAGCCGCACTCGGCCGGCGGCCTGCGGTTGATCGGCGAGCCGCCGAACGCAGTGCTCCAGCTGCCGTCGGCTGATGTTGACGGCGTCGATGTGGTGCGCCTCGGGGAAGCGCTGGGCCAGGTGGCAGGAGAGGTAGCCCCAGCCGCATCCGAGGTCGAGGATGCGGTGCACCGGGGGACGGCCGGGGCCGGTGAGGCCGGCGATGGTCAACTGCCGGTCGAAGTGCCGTAGTTCGGAAGGGCCGACAGAGCCCGGGGTGGGGCCTTCGGTGAGTTCGTCCGCGTCGAAGAGGCCGAACTGGAAGAGGAGGTTGTCCGAGCCAAGGGCCTTCTGCCACATCCAGACGGGATCGTCGTAGGTGTACTCGACCTTGGGGCGGTAGGAGTTGGGGCGCGGGCCGTCGATCACGTGGATCACGGCGGGCGGGGGCTGGGGGTCGTGCGTCATCGGGGGCTCCGGTCGTCGCTCGGCCTGGCCGGGGTACGGCATCGAGGACCGCGTCGACAGGCGGCCCGTGCATCAGGCAGGGAGCGGTGGGGGTGCCAACAAGTAGATGCCTGTCCGGTGGCGGTGGGCAACGGTAGCCGGGAGCGCGCCCGGTCACGCGCGCCGCGCCAACGCTACGCACGCCGGCGTCGCGCCCCAGTGCGCCCCCATGTCCGGTGGAACGCGGTGCACGGTGGGGTTGACGCGGGGGCCCGGAAGGACAGAACCTCCGACGTGCTGCGGAGACACGCCGGACCTGGCGGTCCCGTTCAGCTGATCGCGCCGGGTGTCATGTGTGATGCGCGGTGGGGAGGAGGGGCGGTGCAGCCTGCCTTCGTCGTCTCAGGACTCATCGGGTTCGTCTTCGGTCTGGTGTGGATCGCTCTGTCGGTCGTGCAGGGCCACCGGGACCGTCGTTCCCCGCTGCCGCCGCTGGTCCTGTGCGGGATCTTCGCCTGGGACGGCTTCATGCTCTTCGGTGTCACGACGGCGTGGAGCCTGACCTATGCCTTCGAGCCGTTCCTGGTCGCCTTCGAGATCTACCTGTTCTGGCTCTTCTGGCGCTACGGGCCCGCCGACTACCCCGAGGTCCCGCGCCGGCGCCTCATGCTGTCCGTGCTGACCGCGCTCGTCGTCACAGCGACGGCCTTCCAGCTCGCCGGACGCGCCCTGGGCGACCAGTACGGAGTGACGACGGGGATGATCCTGCAGACGGCGACGCCCGCGCTGTGCCTGGCGCAGCTTCACCGCCGGGGTTCGGCGGTGGGCCAGTCGGTACCGGGCGCTGCGTGCCTGCTGATCGCCTTGACGGCGCTCAGCGTCGGCGCCGTCGCAGCTCCACCCGGGGGCGGCCACCGACAGCTGCACCTGTACCTCGGCATCGCGCAGGTGGCCCTGCAGGCGGCTTACCTGCGCTCGTTGGCCGGCTTCGCCCGCGCAGGGCGAGATGTCGGCCGCGCTGCCGGCGGACTTCCCGCCGGCACTCAGTCCACGCCCCACGGGGAGCACGACGTATGACCGGTGACGGCAGCCCCGCCCCCCTGTTCCCGACCGCCATCCGCCTCAACCCCGGCACCGAGAAGGCCGAGCAGGACATGTGGCAATGGCTCGACGAGTTCGGCCTGTGCCGATCCCCCGAGGCGCGCGCCAACGTCCGCCGGTCCCGAGTCGCCTACTGCATCGGCCTCTACTACCCGTCTGCACACCTGGACGTCCTCGTGCTCATCACCCGCTTCACCGGCTGGTCACTGCTGATCGACGAGGAATTCGACGCCGGTCCCGCGCGAAACGACCCCGGCGCCTGCCTGAGCGCGGTCACCGCACTGCTCGCCCCCTTCACCACCGCCCCCGCACACAGCCCGGCCCGCACCGAGCCGTCCGACCGCGGCGGCCACCGTGCCATGGCCGACGCCGCCGCCCACCTGTGGGGACAGCTGGCGCCGATCCGCTCACCCGCCTGGACCTCGCGGTTCCGCGCCCACCTGGCCAACTGGCTGTGGGGCTTCTACGGCGAGACCGTCGACCGGGCCGTCCACCGCCTGCCCGAGCCGGCGGAGTACCACGAGCGCCGCCGCGAGATGTTCGGCGTGCCCTGGTACCTCGACCTGTGCGAGGTCGCCTGCGCCGTGGACCTGCCCGACGCCGTCCACCGCCTGCCGGCCTTCCGCACCCTGTACAACGCGGTCTGCGACACCACCGCCCTGTGCAACGACCGGGTCTCCGCCGACCGTGAACGAGCCACCGGGTACCTCCACAACGCCGTCACCATCCTGGAACACCACCGCGGTTGGACCCCTCGGAAGGCCGCGGCCCACGTCGACCGGATGATCGTCGACGGCGCAGACCTCATCACCGCCGCGCACCGCGATCTGCCGCGCCAGCTCGACCAGGCGGGACTGCCCCGGGCGAGCATCGCCGACGCCCTGCGCTGCGCCGACGCCTACCTCGACGTCGTGCGAGGCAACCACTCCTACCACCACACCAGCGCGCGCTACACCGGCCTGGACAGCCTGCCACCGGGCGGCTGTCCGGCCGAAGGGTTCGCCCGCAACTCCGAAGGAAGCCCCTCGTGACCGAGCACCCCCCCGGCACGCCCGCGGCCGAGCCGGCGGCCGACTGCTCCTGCCCGCACCTGCCTGAGGGCCCCCGGCTCACCACCGCCCAGCTGCACGCCATGGAAACGGAACACCTGCTCACCTCCTGGGAGGAGTACGCCCGCACCTACGGACCGGTCTTCACCCTCCACACCGAGAACGCCGCACCCCGCGTGTACGTCAGCGACCCCACCTCGATCCGACAGCTGTTCATCAGCGACCGCACCACCTGGCACGCCCGAGGCACCCTCTACTTCCGCCCCGTCATCGGCACCCAGGCCCTGCCCTACCTCACCGGCCACGCCCACCGCGCCATCCGGCTCCTGCTGGCCCCGCCGCTGCACGGCGAACCCGTACGCGCCCTCGGCTCCGCCCTGGACGACATCATCACCACCGCCCTGGACCACCTGCGCGGACTCCGGCAGCCCCTGATCGACGTCACCCGCGACATCACACTGCGGCTGATCGTCCGCGCCGCCTTCGGCCAGCTGCCACAGCACCGCCACGAACACTGCGTCCACCTGCTCACCGACATCATGGACCTGATGTACGAACCGACGGCCACCTCCGGCAACGACCCCGACGGCCTCCTGCGGCAGATCGGGAGCCTGGTCCAGCAGGTCCAGGACTTCGTCACCCAAGAGGCCGCCGCCGCACGCCAAGCACCCGCCGCACGCCGCGACGACCTGGTCTTCCACCTCGCCACCAGCCGAGCGGCCCCCGCCGACGAGCAGATCCGCGGCCACATCATGACCCTGCTCATCGCCGGCCACGACACCACCGCCAGCGCCCTCGCCTGGGCGCTGTACCAGCTCGAACTCCACCCCGCCATACGCCACCGTCTGCACACCGAACTCGACCGGCTCGGCCCCACCCCCACACCGGCCGACACCGTCAAACTCCCCTACCTCAACGCCGTCTGCGCCGAGACCCTGCGCCACGGCTCCGTCGTCCCGGCCGGCCTCGCCCGCATCACGCCCGCCGACCTCGACTGGAACGGCCACCGCTTCCCCGCCGGTACCGAACTCGTCCCCGCCATCCACCTCCTGCACCGCCGCCCCGACCTCTACCCCGACCCCGAGCGCTTCGACCCCGAACGCTTCCTGAACAACAAACCCCTCGGCACCCACTACCTCCCCTTCGGCACCGGCACCCGCCGTTGCCCCGGCGCCGAACTCGCCGAATTCGAACTCCCCCTGGCCCTCGCCCGCCTCACCCGCACGCCCGGCCTGCGCCTCATCGGGGCCGTCCCCGGACTGCGAACGGTGAAGAACGGACCCACCATGACCATCCCGGCCAGCCTGCAGGTCACCCTCGAAGCCCCACCCACTCCGCGCGCTCAGGACACCCAGCCATGAACCGGACAGCACACATCGGCACCTACTACGACGTCCTCACCCCCCTCCTGGAACACCTCTGGGGTGGCAACCTCCACATCGGCCTGTGGTCCGAGCCCGCCACCGACGAACCCGCCGAGGACGACACCGCCGCGGTCACCGCGGCCGGCGACCGCCTCACCGACCTCCTCCTCAGCGAGCTGCCCCTCCACCCCGGCCACCGGTTCCTGGACGTCGGCTGCGGCACCGGCCACCCAGCCAGGCGCCTGGCCCGCACCACCGGAGCCCACGTCACCGGCATCACCATCAGCACCACCCAGGTCCAACTCGCCAACTCCCGCACCGAAACCGCCGGCCTCAGCCACCTCGCCCGATTCCAGTACGCCGACGCCACCGACCTGCCCTTCCCTGACCGGTCCTTCGACGGCGCCTGGGCCATCGAGTCTCTGCTCCACATCCCTGACACCCGCCGAGCCCTCACCGAACTCAGACGGGTACTCGCCCCCGGCAGCCCCCTGCTCATCAGCGACATGATCCTGCGCGCTCCCGACCCCGAACGGCACGACCACTCCTCACTCACACCGCTGACCACCCTGCGCACCCACCTCGAGGACAGCGGCTTCCAGATCGAGAAGATCACCGACCTGGACGAACACCTCCACCGCTCCCTGAACCGCCTCGACGCCGACCTCAACCGCCGACGCCCCCACCTCAACGACATCCACGGACCCCAGGCCACCGACGCCCTCACCCGCATCCTCCACAAGACCCTCCCTGGCATCGGCACGACCTTCGGCTACGTCGCCCTCACAGCCCGCAGCAGGACCCAGACATAACGATCCACCCCCGATTACGCCCGTGACGCTGGGGGCCGAAACACCTTCCGCAAGACAACGAGGCCGGTCAAGCCGACAAACTACCGGTTTGACCGGCCTCATTTGGTCGGTTGACCGATCAGGGCTGATGGCCACTCATCAAGCGGCTTTTGTACGAGACTTGGGTCAATCGCCGGGTATGCGCTCATATGATTGCGGCGTGCGCCAGCACCGCCCCTACGGGCGTAGCCCCGGCGGCGCTCGGAGCGCGCCGATTGCCCACGCAACACTGACAGAATCAGTGCCCATCGGGCGTGGAATCGCGCGTTCCCGCAGGACCCCGTGCTCATCGGGACGCGGAACCTACACTGGGACGGGGTTGAGCCGCCGCGGCGGCAGTGCGGCCGGTTGCCTGTTGGGCCCCGCCCTGTGCCTGGGCGGCTCGCGCCTGCTGCTTCAAGCGGTACGCCTCGGCGAGGATTTCTGCCACGGTCTTTCGGCGTGCCACCCAGTCCACCCCCTGGTTCACGACAGCGAGGCCCCGCGTAAGGGTCTGCGCTGCCTGCGCGATATGCCAGCAGCCCTACCCGGCTGGGGCGACCGGAAGTCCGCCGCGCGGTCCGAGCGAAGGCCGGACCAAGCGGCACAGGGGCGCAATGTGCGGGCATCGTCGAGGAGATGGAGCGCCTATTCGAGCGGGAGCTGGGAAGAGCCACCGTTGTGCGCCTCTACTGGGAGGTTGCACCGGTCGAGGACGGCGTCCAGCGACGCGGTGATTCCAGAGGCTCGAAGGCTGCCATGGATGTTGCGCGCCGTCTGCTCTCGGCGCAGCAAACGGACCCAGGGTTCTGTCCATCCCCTGTAATCGTGGAGTCCTCCGCTATGCGGCCTCGGCCTCCTGATAGGCCTCGGCTCGTGCCTTGCTGACGGACCGTTCGAACTCAACGGGCGGCAGTCCGCCGGCCGCGCCGTGTCGACGGCGGGTGTTGTAGAAGCCGGTGATCCAGGTCGCGATCTTCAGCCGTGCCTCAGCCCGAGTGGCGAAGCGGTGCCGGTAGATGTACTCGACCTTGATCGTGGAGTGGAAGCTCTCCGTCGCGGCATTGTCGAGAGCCGACCCGACCCGCCCCGTGGATTGGACGACGCCAAGCCTGTCGCACAGGTTGTTGTAGGCCGCGCTGCAGTATTCACTGCCGCGATCCGAGTGAAAGATCACCCCGTCCACCTGGTCGCCCCTCGTGGCCGCGGCCATCTCCAGCGAGGCGCTGACCAGCGCGGCGTCGTGGTGAGCGCCCATCGCGTAGCCGAGCAGACGCCGCGAGAACAGATCGATGACTGTAGCCAGGTAGAGCTTGCCATCGCCCGTGTCGATCTCGGTCATGTCGCCGACCCACAGCACGTTCGGCGCCACGGCGTCGAAGTGGCGATGCACAAGGTCGCGGGCGGTCTTCCGCTTGCCCTGCCGGGTCAGCGACCGGCGCCGGCGCGGGGGCTTGCGGCCCTGGAGCCCGAGATCGGCCATGATCTCGGCGACGGTGTTCTCGGACACCTGCCAGCCCTCGGCCCACAGGTCGAGCGTGATCCTGGGCGAGCCGTACGTGTTGCCGGACGTGACGAAGAAGTGCTTTATCCGGACGGACAGTTCAGCCCGTCGAACCTCGCGCTTCGTCGGCTCGGCCTGGCGGCGGCGCCACTTGTAGAACCAGGACTCGGACACCCCAAGAGCCCGGCAGGCGATCGTGTGCGGGACGCCGTACGCGGTCCTCTGGTCGGCGATGAAGCCCGCAACCGTCACTTCGTCGCCTCCTTCACCCACAGGACCACCGATCGCTTGAGGACATCGCGCTCCATCCCGAGCTCGGCGATCTCCTTGCGCTGCCGGATGTTCTCCTCGCGCAGCCGGCGCAACTCGTCGCGTTCGGACTCGCTCAGGCCTCCCGCCGCGTCCGCGTCCGCGCGGGCCCGCGCACGGTGGACCCAGTTCTGCAGCGTGCTCTCGTGCACGCCAAGGTCCCGCGCGACCTCCGCCGCCGACTTCCCGGTCTCCGTCACGATCCGCACCGCCCCCGCACGGAACTCCGCGTCGTACGAGCGCCTCTTCCGAGTCATGACCCTCAACTTCCCCTCTGGTCACGACTCCACGCTACGAGTCCGCGGCCCTCCCGATGCTGGGCGCTCCGCGGGGCGCTGGCGGATGTCGGGCGATGCCTGCACGTGCCGTTCCCGATCGTCCTGAGGGCGCTCGTGACCTGCAAACTTTCGCCGGTCACCGGAAGTGGGCCGGGGTGGCGGCCACTGTCCCGTCCAGGCGGCCGTCTGCCAGAATCGACCGGTCGAGGTGGCTGGAGACGAGGAGGCACGCGTGGGCGGGGACGAGGTGCGGTCGCGGATTCCGCAGCTGCGGCTGGACGAGCTGCTGGAGGAACTGCAGGCCCGGATCGACGCCGCTCGCGGTACGCGGGACCGGGTGCACAACCTCCTGGAGGCGGTGCTGTCGGTGGGCCGGGAGCTGGATCTGACGCAGGTGCTGCGGAGGATCGTCGAGGCTGCCGCGGTGCTGGTGGATGCGCGGTACGCGGCGTTGGGCGTGATCGGCCCGGACGGCGAGACGCTGTCGCAGTTCCTGACCGTGGGTCTGGGCGAGGAGGAGATCGCCCGGATCGGCCCCTACCCGACGGGCAAGGGCATCCTCGGCGAGCTGATCCGCCACCCCGAGGCGCTGCGGCTCGAGGACTTGGCCGCGCATCCGGCCTCGTACGGCTGCCCGGCACACCACCCGGTGATGCGGGCCTTCCTAGGGGTGCCGGTGCGGGTGCGGGAGGAGGTGTTCGGCAACCTCTACCTGACCGACAAGAGGAACGGGGAGCAGTTCGACGCCGACGACGAGTCGGTGATCGCGACGCTGGCAGTGGCGGCCGGGGTGGCGATCGACAACGCCCGGCTCTACGAGGAGGCGCAGAGCCAGCAGCGCTGGCTGGGCGCGAGCGCGGAGATCACCCGCGGGCTGCTGTCGGGTGCCACGCGCGGCGAGGTGATGGAGCTGATCGCGCGCAGGGTGCTGGAGATCACCGGTGCCGAGCTGGTCGACCTGTCAGTGCGCAACGGCGACGGTGAGGGGCTGCGCGTCGAACTCGCCCTCGGCGGCGACCCGTCTGCACGGTCGGGGATCCACCTGCCGCTGACCGGCACGCTGTCGGGGGAGGCGTTCAGGCTCGGATCCCCGGTCACGACCCTGGACTTGGCTGAGGATCCCCGGCTGACCGGCGGACCGCGCCGGTTCGCCGGCTTGGGGCCGGCGGTGGCCGTGCCGCTGGGCCGGGCGGATGGCCAGAGCGAGGGAGTGCTGCTGCTTGCCCGGCTAACGGGGGAGCGGGCCTTCACCGATCGCGAGATCAGTCCGCTGCTCGGGTTCGCCGACCAGGCGGCGCTCGCCCTGGAGCTTGCGGACCGGCGCCGCGACGCCGAGCAACTGGCCATGCTGGAGGACCGCGACCGGATCGCTCGCGACCTGCACGACTTGGCCATTCAGCGGCTGTTCGCGACCGGGATGACTTTGCAGAGCGCGGCCCGGTTCATCGAGCACCCCGGGGCCTCGGACCGGGTGCTGCGGGCGGTCGGGGACCTGGACGAGACGATCAAGATCATTCGCTCGACGATCTTCGGCCTGCGGGCGCGTGAGGATTCGGTCGCCCACGGGCTGCGTTCCCGGGTGGTGCGGGTGGTCGAGGAGGCGCAGGCGGCGCTGGGCTTCGCGCCGCGGCTGAGCATGGAAGGCCTGCTGGACACGGATGTCCCGGGCGAGGTGGCCGATCACGTGGTGGCGGTGCTGGGCGAGGCGCTGAGCAACGCGGCCCGGCACTCGAAGGCCGGCCGGGTCGAGGTGGCGCTGCGGGCGACCGGAGCCCAGGTGCTGCTGACCGTGCAGGACGACGGTGTGGGCATCCCGGAGCAGGGGCGGCGCAGCGGGCTGCGCAACCTGATGGAGCGTGCCGAGAGCTTGGGCGGGGTGCTGGAGCTGTCGAGCCCGCCGGAGGGCGGGGCCCGGCTCGTCTGGTCGGTTCCGCTGGAGAGCTGACCATTACGTGGGGAGCGTGGCCGCTGTGGTCCCGGTGCCAGGCGCGCAGGGCGGGGCGACGGACAGGAGGCGGCGGCCGGTGACCCACTCGGGACGGATCCGGATGGTCACCTGGCCGGTGGGCGGCGGCGCGGCGGAATCGGCCACGGAGTTCCCCTCGGTGGCTTCGGCGGTGCCGAGCACGGTGACGCTCCAGCCGCTGCCGTCGACCTCGTCGGCCTGGAAGGCGACGAGTGCCCCCGCGACTGCGCGCAGGAATTCGGAGCCGATGGTGGCTCGCAGCAGCACGCTGCCGTCATCGTCGAGCCGGTAGCGGGTCGGCAGGACGGCGGGTAGTGCGCCGACGGTGTAGACGACGCGCCCGACCGCTGCCCCGGCCAGCAGGAGCAGGCAGTGCCGCTCCTCCAGCGGCGCGGTGTCAGGTGTCATGGCATCGATGGTCGTCCCAGGCCGGTGGGCGCGGGAGAGGCCGTTGGTCCCCAGGCCCGTGGCCGAGCGGTCCGACTGCCGGGCCTCTGGGGCAGGTGTCAGTGGACGCGTCGCCCGGGCGGCTGGTCGTGGGCGGCCAGGGTCTGGGTGGCGATGATGGCGGCCTGGACGCGGCGCTCCACGCCGAGCTTGGCCAGCAGCCGGGAGACGTGGTTCTTCACGGTCTTCTCGGCGAGGTAGAGGCGCTGGCCGATCTGGCGGTTGGTCAGGCCCTCGCCGATCAGTGCGAGGACCTCCCGCTCGCGGTCGGTGAGCTGGGGGAGGTCGGAGGTCTGCGGGGCGGCGTCGCCGCGCAGTCGGGCCATCAGACGGGTGGTGGCGCCGGGGTCGAGCATGGACTGCCCGGCGGCGACTGTGCGCACGGCGGAGACGAGGTCCGTGCCGCTGATCTGCTTCAGTACGTATCCCGAGGCGCCGGCCATGATCGAGTCCAGCAGGGCCTCTTCGTCGTCGAAGGAGGTCAGGATCAGGCAGGCCAGCTCGGGCATGCGCGAGCGCAGCTCGCGGCAGACGGTCACGCCGTCGCCGTCCGGCAGCCGCATGTCGAGGATCGCCACGTCGGGGCGCAGCGCCGGGACCCGGGCGAGCGCCTGCTCGATCGTGCCGGCCTCACCGACCACGGTCAGGTCGGGCTCGGCGTCCAGCAGGTCGTGCACGCCTCGGCGGACCACCTCGTGGTCGTCGAGCAGGAACACCTTCACCGGGCCGCTCGCCCGGTCCGCCGTGCCGTCCGCCATCAACTTCTCCGTACGTGCTGGACCCGCCACCGATGTGGGGCGAGTGGGACCGTTGGGCAGTCTGCCCCCCGCCCCGGCGCGCGCGAAAGGGCCGGACGGCCCCATCCTCCGTTCCGGACGGCCCCATTCTCCGTTCCCCGGTTACGGGCGGGCGGAACCGGCCAACAGGACCGCACACGGTGTGTCGCCGTTCGCCTCCGGTAGCTCGGCGCGGAGCCGGGGAGTCGGGCAGCCGGCCGGTCCGTAGCCGATGCGCAGGAGCATCTGCGGGGCGCGCCGGCCATGCGCCGGGTCAACCATCCGGGTACGCAGGTCGGGCCATTCCAAGGCCTGGTGCAGGACCGAGGCGCGCAGTCCGTGCAGGGTGAGAACGAGGAGGACGTGCTGGAGCGCCTGGCCGGCGCGCAGCCAGTCGGCCCGGCGGTCGTGCCGGGTGGTGAGCAGGAGCAGTTGGGGGTCGGCCTCGAACGCGGCGCGTTCCCGGGACACTCCGTCGGTGGGGCGGGCGAAGGTGCGCAACGGCATCACGCCGGTGGTGTCCTGGGGGCCGAGTGCGTAGGCGGGGATGCCGACGCGGGAGCCGGGGCCGGCGAGGGCGGCCAGGTTCTCCGCGTGCCGGCCGGAGTGGCGGAGGTTGCGGCGCTCGGCCCGTGCGGTGAGGTCGAGCAGGGCGCGGCGCTCAGCGGGGTCCGGCCGGTGCAAGTCGGCGCCGTCGAGCCGGGCGGCTTCGGCGAGTTCAGCGAGGACGGCCGGGGGCACCGGCTCGGCGGTGAACGGCAGGCGGCTGCTGCGCCGGCGCCAGATGGCCTGGTAGAGGTCGGGGCGGCGCAGCAGGGCCGCCCGGGGTGGCCCGGCGAGTCGTACGGTGGCCAGCAGGTCGGGCTTCTCGGGCCGGGGCAACAGGCGGACGACGGGTTCGCAGCCGAGGTGGACGGCGGCGGCCTGGAGGTTGCCGAGCGCGGCTCCGACCGAGATATGCAGGGCCCGGGTGTCCGGATCGGTGAGCACGGGGGCGCGTTGCGGTAAGGCGTGCACGTCGATTGTGCGCGTGGCGTGGTCGAGGCGGAACCGCCAGGGCTGGCAGTTGTGGAGGGAGGGCGCGGCGCTCGCAGCCGTGATGAGGGCCTGGCCGAGCTCGTCGTCGAGGGTGTCGAGGGTTACGGGCGTCACGACGGTGCTGTCCTTCCTGCGGGGCGGGGCGCCTGGGGCGGTCGGCGGGTGCCGGGTTCAGCTGCGCCGAGGGCCGTCGGTGCCGGGCCGGCGGGCGGCACGTCCGGTCCACGCGGGTTCCAGTTCCTCCCAGGCGCGCTGCCAGGCCGTGTCGGTACGGCGGTCCAGCGATCGCAGGCGCAGGCCCACGCCACCGGCGGTGAGGACGAACAGGAGGGCCACGGCGAGCAGGCCGGTGCTGACGGCGTCGGAGACGAGGTCGGCGGTGCTGGGTGGGGCGGTGGTCAGGCGGCCGGTGTCGTCGGCCCAGACGCCCACCCTGGAGCCGGCCCGGGCCTGGTGGCTGAGGTCGACCGTGCCGGTTCGGCGTTGTCCGGCGGGATAGGCCCAGGTGGCCGTGGCCTGGTACCGGGCGGCCGCTGTGGCGGTCCGGTCGGCGGTCGCGGTGGTTGCGCTGAGCAGGAGCGCGTCCACGTGGTGCAGGCGCGAGGACGCAGCGGCCACGCGGTGTTCGGCGGTGTCGAAGTCGGTCCACGCGGCGGTGGCACCGAGCACGAGGGCCAGGCCGGTGGCGACGGTGGCGAGGAGTCCGGCTCGGCTGCGGGCCCGGTCCTCGGGTCGGGCGAGCTCGTTGCGCTCAGCGCCGAGTGCCCGCCGGAGGCTGCGGCGCCACGGACGGATGGGACGGGTGCTGGGAGTGCGGGTCATGGTCGGACAGCCCTTCGGTGCGCGGCTGGGAACGGACGGGGGCGGGCTCAGGCGTGCGGGACCACCGGGCGACCGGGGGACGCTGGCGGGGGCTGCTCAGGACGTGGGCTCGGGCCCTTCGCCAGGAGAACTCTGCCGGAGGTGATCCGGGCGGGCCCAGGGACCGACGGGACCGGGGAGTGGGCCACTGGTCCCGGGCAGCGCCAGATCCCCGGGCACGCGGGTGTCGCGGGACCAGTGGGACGTGGAGGAGGGGACCGGTGGCGCCATCGACAGGGCCTGATGGTCCCTGGGGCGAGCGGTGGTCGCGACCCCAGGATCGTCACTGTGAGCGACGGACGCACCGGTGTCCGTCTCCCCGGAGCACACCGCAAAGGAGCACCCGATGTCCGCACACGATCGCGGAAGACCACAGCAGGGCAAGGCGGTTGACGGACCGCGAGGAGCCGGCGGCGGCTTCGGCCTGCCCGCCGCGACCGCGCTGGTGGTCGGAAGCATCATCGGCACCGGCGTGTTCGCGCTGCCGTCCGCGCTCGCGCCGTACGGGCCGATCGCGCTGGTGGCGTTCGTGCTGGTGACGATCGGCGCGCTGGCGCTGGCGATGGTCTTCGGGCGGCTGTCGGAGCGGGTACCGGGCAGTGGTGGACCCTATGTCTACGCCCGGGAGGCGTTCGGCGAGTTCGCCGGGTTCCTGACCGCCTGGTCGTACTGGATCACCGCCTGGGCCGGGAACGCGGCCATCGCGGTCGCCTGGGTCGGCTACGTCGAGGTGTTCGTCGACAAGGGCCACCACACCTGGGGTTCGATCGCGATCGCGCTGGTGGGCCTGTGGGTGCCGGCGGTCGTCAACCTGACCGGCGTGCGCAACATCGGGGCGTTCCAGGTGGTCACCACGGTGCTGAAGTTCCTGCCGCTGGCGTTCATGGCGACGGCCGGCCTGCTGTTCGTGAAGTCCGGGAACTTCGGCGCGTTCAACGCGAGCGGCGGCTCGGCGCTGGGCGCGGTGTCGGCAGCGGGGGCGATCGCGCTGTTCAGCTACATCGGTCTGGAGACCGCCTCGGTGGCCGCCGGACGGGTCCGGGAGTCGAAGCGGAACGTGCCACGGGCTACCGTGTACGGCACGCTGGCCTGCGCCGCTATCTACCTGCTCGGCACCCTGGCGGTCTTCGGCACCGTCCCGCACGCCGAACTGGGTTCCTCCACCGCGCCGTTCACCGACGCGATGAACAACATCGCGGGTGGCCACTGGGCCGGGAACCTGGTCGCCGCCGCGGCGATCGTCTCCGGTCTCGGCGCACTGAACGGCTGGACCCTGATCTGCGCCGAGATGCCGATGGCGGCGGCCCGCGACGGGCTTTTCCCGGCCGCCTTCACCGGCACCCGGGGCCGCAGCGAGGTGCCCGCGTTCGGCATCGTCTCGGCCACCATCCTGGCCTCGGTGCTGACCGTGGTCAGCTACACACGGTTCACCAAGGTCTTCACCGAGATCGTGCTGCTGAGCGTGCTCACCGCCGTCATCCCGTACCTGGTCTCGGCGGCGGCGCAGCTGTACTGGCTGGTGGTGCGCGGCCGCCAGGAGCTGGAAGGGCGGCGCTTCGCCCGCGATGTCACCGTCGCGCTGCTCGCCCTCGCCTTCTCGTACTGGTCGATCCAGGGCAGCGGCTACCAGACCGTCTACTACGGCCTGTTCACCATCCTGCTCGGCATCCCCGTCTACATCTGGCTCAAGCGCCCCAACACCGCGGCCAGGGCCACCGCCTCGGGGGCACCCACCGATGTCGAGCCCACGGTCCCCACCGCCGCGCCACTGCCGAAGGCGGCCCGCACCGCCCGCCCAGTGGGCCTGCCGACCATCCTGCGCCGCGCACTGACCACGCGTCACCAGCACTGACCCCCAAGGAGCACCCACCCATGTCCACCCTGCGTGTCGATTCCGAGGCGGGCCGCCTGCACCAGGTGATCCTGCACCGCCCGGGACTGGAACTGTCCCGGCTGACCCCACGCAACGTCGACGAGCTGCTCTTCGACGACATCCTGTGGGCCAAGCGCGCCCGCGAGGAGCACGACGCCTTCGCCCAGGTGCTGCGCGACCACCGCGTGCACGTCCACCACTACGCCGACCTGCTCGCCGAGACCCTCGACCTGGCGCCGGCCCGGTCCTGGCTGCTCGGCCAGGTCGTCACCCCGGCCACCGTCGGCCCGGCCCTGGTGGAGCCGGTCCACGAGCTCTGCCGCCAGCTCGACGGCAAGACGCTGGCCGAATACCTGATCGGCGGCGTCCTCAAGACCGATCTGCCGCTGCGCAGCCCGCACAGCCTGGCCTGGCACACACTCGGAGACCAGGACTTCGCCCTTCCGCCGCTGCCCAACCACCTCTTCCCGCGCGACAACTCCTGCTGGATCGGCGCCCGTTACAGCCTCAACCCGATGGCGAAGGCCGCGCGCCGCCGGGAGACCCTGCACACCGCCGTGATCTACCGCTTCCACCCTCTGTTCGCCGAAACCGCTCCACCGCTGCTGGACAGCACCACGACGGCTCCCGGGCTGAGCCTGGAAGGAGGCGACGTCCACGTGATCGCCCCCGGCGTGGTGATGGTCGGCATGGGCGAGCGCACCACCGCCCAAGCCGTCGAAGCCCTCGCCCAGCAGCTGTTCCTGACCGGCACCGCGCACCGGCTGATCGCGGTGCGCCTCCCGGAGAGCCGGGCGTTCATGCACCTGGACACCGTCATGACGATGATCGACCGCGACACCTTCGCGCTCTACCCGGGCCTGGCCGACGCCCTGCGCTCCTGGACCCTCACCCCCGCCCCCGAGCGCCCCGCCGGATTCAACGTCACCCCCGACACCGACCTCGCCGCCTCCCTCGCCGAGGCCCTCGACCTCGACAAAGTCCGCTTCCTCTCCGCCGAACAGGACGCCCGCGCCGCCGAGCGCGAGCAGTGGGACGACGGCAGCAACTTCCTCGCCCTCGAACCCGGCGTCGTCGTCGGCTACGAGCGCAACACCACCACCAACACCTACCTGCGCAAACAGGGCATCGAGATCGTCACCATCGCCGGCTCCGAACTCGGCCGCGGCCGCGGCGGCCCGCGCTGCATGAGCTGCCCCATCCAGCGCGACCCCGCCAACTGACCCCCCGGAAAAGGGAGAACCACCATGACCAGCCCCCTGCACGGCCGCCACTACCTGCGCGAACTCGACTTCACCGCCAACGAGATCCACTACCTGCTCGACCTCACCGCCGAGCTCAAGACCGCCAAGCGCGCCGGCACCGAGGCGGCGCACCTGACGGGCCGCCGGCTCGCCCTGATCTTCGAGAAGAACTCCACCCGCACCCGCTGCGCCTTCGAGGTCGCCGCCGCCGACCAGGGCGCCACCACCACCTACCTCGGCCCCGACAGCTCCCACATCGGCCACAAGGAGTCCGTCGCCGACACCGCCCGGGTGCTGGGGCGGATGTACGACGGCATCGAGTACCGCGGCTTCGCCCAGGACACCGTCACCGAACTCGCCGCCCACGCCGGCGTACCGGTCTACAACGGCCTGACCGATCAGTGCCACCCGACCCAGAGCCTGTGCGACGTCTTCACCATGCGCGAGCACAGCCGCAAACCGCTGGAGGAAATCTCCTTCTGCTACCTCGGCGATGCCCGCAACAACACCGCCAACTCCCTGATGGTGATGGGCAGCCTGCTCGGCATGGACGTGCGGATCGCCGCCCCGCGGGAGCTGTGGCCCGACCCCCTGTTGGTCTCCGAGTGTCTGCTGCTCGGCCAGGAGACCGGCGCCCGGTTCACCCTCACCGACCAGGTCGAGGACGCCGTGCGCGGCGCGGACTACCTCTACACCGACGTCTGGGTCTCGATGGGCGAGGACCACGACCGGTGGAAGGAGCGCATCGACCTGCTGCTCCCGTACCAGATCAACGCCCGGACCATGGCCGCCACCGGCAACCCGGACACCGCCTTCCTGCACTGCCTGCCCGCCCTGCACGACCACCGCACCGACCTCGGCGCCGAACTCGCCGCCGAACGCGGGCTGGAGGGCCTGGAGGTCACCGACGAGGTCTTCGAGTCGCCCGCCTCCCTCGTCTTCACCCAGGCCGAGAACCGCATGCACACCATCAAGGCGATCCTCGTCGCCACCCTCGGGAGCAACTGACCATGCGCATCGTCGCCGCCCTCGGCGGAAACGCCCTGCTCCAGCGGGGCGAGCACCCCGACGCAGCCGTCCAGCAGCACCATGTCCACGACGCCGCCCGCTCGCTGGCCGAACTCGTCCTCGCCGGACACGAACTCGTGATCACCCACGGCAACGGCCCACAGGTCGGCATGCTCGCCGTCGAGAGCGAGAGCGACCCCGCCCTGACCGTCCCCTACCCGCTGGACGTCCTCGGCGCCCAGACCCAGGGCATGATCGGCACCCTGCTCGTCCGGGAGCTCGCCGGCCGACTGCCCGGCCGCGCCGTCACCGCCCTGGTCACCCACACCGAGGTCGACTCCCATGACCCCGCCTTCCAGCGCCCGGACAAGTTCATCGGCGGTCAACTGACCGAACCCCGAGCCAGGATGATGGAACTCGACCGCGGCTGGACGACGGCCCGCGACGGGGCCCACCACCGCCGGGTCGTGCCGTCGCCGGAGCCGCGTGCCATCGTCGAGCTGCCCGCCATCCGCGCCCTGCTGGCGACCGGCTCGGTGGTGATCGCCGCCGGTGGTGGCGGTGTGCCGGTCGTGCGAAACCCGGACACCGGCCTGCTGCGGGGTGTCGAGGCCGTCGTCGACAAGGACCGCACCGCCGCGCTGCTCGCCGAACAGCTCGACGCCGACGCCCTGCTGATCCTCACCGACGTCACCCACGTGTTCACCCGCTTCGGCGCCGCCCACCCGGGGGCGCTGACCACCGTCACTCCCCAGCGGCTGCGCGAACTCGACCTGCCGGTCGGCTCGATGCGGCCCAAGGCCGAAGCCGCCGCCGCCTTCGCCGAACACACCGGCAACCTCGCCGCCATCGGCCCGCTGGACAACGCCCTCGGCGCGCTCCTCGGCACCACCGGCACCACGGTCCGCGCGCTGCCCGCACCGGGCGACCGGGGCCCTTCGGCCCTGCCGACGGGACACTCGGCCCACGGTCCGGCCGCACCGCACGCGACAGTCTGAACTCATCAGGAAAGAGAACTGTGATGAACCGTCTGCAGACCGGGCCCGCCACCGACGTCCTGGTGGAGACCCGCGGCGAGGTCACCCTGGCCGCGCCCGACTACGCACGGACGAAGATGCTCGCCGTACTGGAGCGGCTGGACGAGCCGGTCCTCGCCGCCCGGGTCAAGCTCATCCAGGAGGCCAACCACGCGATGGCGAAGCCCTCGCTCGCCCAAGCCGTCGTCGACCTCAACGGCAGGCCGGTGCGCGCCCACGTGGCCGCCGCCACCATGCAGGAGGCCGTCGACCTGCTCCAGGACCGCTTGAACGCCCGGATCGCCCGCGTCCGCCACCACCGGGACCACCACCGCCACCACGCGACCGCACCGGTCGGCCCGCCGGACGGCGCTCGGCACGAGCACCGCCCGCAGCGCCACGCCGGCAGCGCGCAGGAGCGGCGGATCGTGCGGCACAAGTCCTACAGCCTGGTGCGGCAGACCGCCTGGGAGGCGGTGTTCGAACTCGAAGCCATGGACTACGACTTCCACCTGTTCACCGACGCGGTGAGCGGCCGCGACAGCGTGGTCCACCGCGACCCGGCCGACGGCGGCTACCGGCTGGCGACCACGGAGCCTCATGCCGAACCGGTGCCGGGGTTGCCGCTGAGCACGCTCGGCGCACCGCGGCTCGCCGTCGCCGAGGCGGTCGCTCGTCTGGACCTCGGCGGCCTGCCGTTCGTGTTCTTCACCGACGCGGCCACCGGCCGCGGCAACGTGCTGTACCACCGCTACGACGGCCACTACGGCCTCATCACTCCCGTGCTGTAGGGGGCGCGGGCCTGCCCGGCGGCTGTGGGGGTTCGACCGGGGGAAGTGCGGAGCCGGGGACGGTGTGGGGGCCGTCCCCGGCTTTCGCGTTCTCGGGTGCGCGTGGTGGCGAACTCGGGTGCTGGGGTTGCCCGGTGAGATACGGCTACACGGCGCCACCTGCCCTGCCGACAGGGCCGCGGAGTGCGGCCGAGGCGTCGGGTCCACCGTCCTCTACGAGCCGGGCAGACGAAGAGGGCGGTGAACGCCTGGGGTTTCCGGGGTCCACCGCCCTTGACGGCGCTTTGACTTCCTCACCCTTCGGGTGGTGACGCGGTGCCCAAGGCTCAGGCGGTCTCCAGGCCGCGATCCTTCGCGTGGGCGGGTGGGCTGGGGGTTGGCGAGGTCATGTCCTGGAGACCGATGACGGACAGGAGGCGGAGTTTGTCGGCGGCTTCGCTGCCGAGGGCGGCGGTGAGACGATGATGCGCAGGTCCGCGCCGTGGAGGGAGAGAACGTCGCAGTCGAGTTCGATCGCGCCGACCTGGGGGTCGTCGATGGTCTTGCGTCCGCTGGCGTGGTGCGCGACGGCGGAGCCGTCCCACAGTCGGGCGAAGTCGGTGTTCGACCGGCGCAAGTCGCGGATCATGGCGGCCAGCTGGCGGTCGGCCGGGTAGCGGGAGGCGACGCCAGCTCCACGAGCAGGGCCACCACGTGCGGGCCCTGGTCCGCAGTGCCTCGCGCGCCGAACTTCTCCCGGCCGGCATCGACATCGCCGTCGGCGACCTGGACGACGCCGAGAGCCTGACCGGGGCCGCCCGCGACATCGACGGCGTCTTCTTCATGCAGCTCGCCTCGCTGCCCGCGCAGGCCGAGAACATGATCAAGGCCGCCCGCACCGCCGGAGTCCACAAGCTCGTGGTGCTGTCCTCCGTCGGCACCGTCCTGGAACCGCTGCCCGTGATCGGAGCCAGGATCGCCGCCCGCGACCAGATCCTCCGCGACTCCGGGCTCGACGTCACCTACCTGCGCGCCAACGCCCTGATGTCGAACGCGACGTGGTGGCTGCCCACCATCCGCGACGAAGGCCGCGTCTACGACGCGAGCGACCCCGGCAAGACCGTGCCCGTCGACCCCTTCGACATCGCCCGCGTCGCCGCCGTCGCCCTCACCCAGGACAACCACGCCGGTTGCGCCTACATCCTGAACGGCCCCCAGGCACTCACCGCCCGCGAGCAGGTGGAGATCCTCGCCGATGTCCTGGGACGGCCCGTCGAGTTCGTTCCGGTCACCCCCGAGCAGTTCGCCCGGCAGAGCATCGAGCAGGGCACCCCGCCCGAGATGGCCGTCGCCGTGCAGAACCTCAACGAACTCTTCCGCGCCGGACGCGCCGGAGTCGTCAGCGACGACATCACCAACCTCACCGGCATCGCCCCGCGGACCTTCCGCCAGTGGTGCCAGGAACACGCAGCCGAATTCCACTAAGAAGACATCTCATTTGGGGAGTCTGCGGGTGCAGATGATGGCTGCTGCGATGCTGGCGAAGGCGGCGAAGTGGTCGGCCTTGCGTTCGTAGCGGCGATGGAGGCGGCGGAAGCCACCGAGCCAGGCCACGGTGCGCTCGATCACCCAGCGGTGCCGGCCGAGAAGACTGGACGAGTCGATGCCGCGGCGGGCGATGCGGGCGGGGATCTGCCGGCGACGCAGGTAGGAACGTATGAAGCGGTGGTCGTAGGCTTTGTCGCCGTGTAGTTTGCCGGGCCTGCGCCGTCTCGGGCCTCGCCGCGAGCGGATCGGTGGAATGGCGTCGACGAGTGGGACCAGGGCCTGGCTGTCGTGGACGTTGGCCCCGGAGACCGCGAGTGACAGGGGTAAACCGGCACGTTCGGTGAGCAGGTGGATCTTCGACCCATACTTGCCCCGATCAACAGGATTCGGGCCTGTCAGCTCCCCCTTTTCAGGGCCCGCATGTTCACCGAGTCGACCGCGCACCTCGACCAGTCCAGCTCGCCGCGCGCGCCGAGCTCGTCCAGGACGACCCGGTGGAGCTTGGCCCACACCCGCGCCCTGCTCCACTCGGTGAAACGCCTGTGCGCGGTGGGCCCGGACGGGCCTAAACAGGGCGGCAGTTGGGCCCAGGTGCACCCCGAGGTGGCGACGAACACGATCGCCGCCAGAACCTCCCGGTCGCCGTAGCGCCGTCGGCCACCTCCCTGCGGCCGGGTTGGCGCCTCCGGCACCACCAACTGGAACAGCTCCCACAACTCGTCGATCTATGCGGATATCGGCATAGATCGACCTATGCCGAGACCGCGACTATGCCGAAGATTGCCACGCCACGCCCTCGTTCGCGTGAATCCGGGCCTTCGGATCTCTGCATAGTGCCGAGGGTGGGCAGCACCTGACCGCGAGGCAGGGCGCCTTGCGGGAAGGGGGTCCCAATGGCGGGGACACGCAGGAAGGCCGGTGCTCTCGCGCCGTATGTCGAGGGGTACAGGTCCTGGCTGACGGCGCGGGGATACACCACGTTGACCATCCGGAACATGCTCAAGGATCTGGGCCAGGTCGGGGTGTGGCTGTCCGGGCTGGGGCTTGAGATCGGCGATCTCGGCGAGGCAACCGTGGAGCGGTTCCTGGCCGACCAGCGGCAGGCAGGCAGGCCGCCGTCGGCTCCCGGGACCGCGTGGGATGCGGCCCCTGCTCGCCTATCTGCGTGAGGCCGGGCTCGTCCCGCCGCCCAGGGCGGAAGTGTCGCCACTGGATGGCGTGTTGGAGGAGTTCCGCGACTGGATGACCGGCGAGCGCGGGCTGTCGCCGACCACCGTCCTGCGTTATGCGAACACCGCCCGCTGCTTCCTGGCCGAGCAGGCCATGCCGGGCGGGGTGTTCTCCCCGGCCGGGTTGAGCGGCGCGGACCTGAGCGCGTTCCTGCTGCGGGAGTGCGCGCGGGTCTCGGCCGGCTCGGCGAAGGGGAAGGTCGCCGAACTGCGTTCGCTGATGCGGTTTCTGCACCTGCGGAGGCTGATCCCGATGAAGCTCGGAGCGTCCGTGCCGCCGGTCGGAGGCTGGCGCCTGGCGGCGGTCCCGCCGACGATGTCCGCGGCCGATGTCCAGAGGCTCCTGGACTGTTGTCCGCGCTCGGGCGGTGTCGGTGTCCGTGACTACGCCATCCTGACGCTGCTGGCCCGACTGGGCCTGCGCTCGGTCGAGGTGTCGCGGCTGCGACTGGAGGACGTGGACTGGCGCTCGGGGGAGATCGCGATTCGCGGCAAGGGGCGGCGGGAGGACCGGCTGCCCCTGCCGGTCGATGTCGGCGAGGCCCTGGTCGCCTACCTGTCCGAAGCCCGTCCCCAGGTCGACACCCGTCGCCTGTTCGTCACCGACCGGGCGCCGCGCGGACCGATCCGCGCCGACCTGGTGGGCGACGTGGTGGAACGGGCCTGCAAGCGGGCCGGGCTGCCGACGGTCGGCCCGCACCGGCTCCGGCACGCCCTGGCCGGGGAGATGTTGCGGCAGGGCTCCGGGCTGACGGCGATCAGCCAGGTCCTGCGCCACCAGGACCTGGCCACGACCGCGCTCTACGCGAAGGTCGACTTCACCGCGCTCCGCGCGGTCGCCCGCCCCTGGCCCGGGACGGAGGCGGCGTGACCGGACTGCGTCAGGCACTCGATGACTACCTGCGGCTCCGTCGGTCGCTGGGGCACAAGCTGGCCGAGGCGGCTTGGCTGCTGCCGGACTTCGTCGCCTTCCTGGACGAACGTGGGCAGAGCACGGTGACCGTCGCCGCCGCGCTGGCCTGGGTCCGGGCGCGGGAAGGCGAGGCGGTGACGACCGTGAGCCCGCGCCGGATCACTGCGGTCCGCGGCTTCGCCCGCTATCTCAGTGGCATCGACCCGGCAACCGAGGTCCCGCCGCTGGGCCTGCTGCCGCACCGGCAGCGCTGGCGGCAGCCGTTCATCTACTCCGACGCCGACGTCACCGCGGTGACGGGGCAGGCCGACAGGCTCGGCCCGCCCTTGCGCGCGGCCACCTACCGCACCCTGGTCGGATTGCTCGCCGCCACCGGCCTGAGGGTCGGAGAGGCCATCAAGCTCGACCACGACGACATCGACTGGGCCGAGGGCGTGCTGCGGATCCGGGAGACCAAGTTCGGCAAGTCCCGGCTGGTTCCCCTGGACGCCAGCGGCGTCGACGCGCTCCGCCGCTACGACGCCCTCCGCGACCAGGACGTGCCGCGTCCCGCGGACCCGTCGTTCTTCGTCTCGCGCACCCGGAAGCGTCTGATCTACGCCGTCGTCGCCCCCACGTTCCGACAGATGGTGACCGGTGCCGGCGTCGGGACCCACGCCCCCAACCCGCCTCGGCTGCATGACCTCCGCCATACCTTCGCCGTCCGCACCCTGCTGGCGTGGTATCGCGACGGCGCCGATGTTCAGGCGAGGATCCCGTCCCTGTCCACCTACCTCGGGCACCGGGAACCGTCCTCGACCTACTGGTACATGTCAGCGGCCCCGGAACTGCTGGCCCTGGCGGCGGACCGCCGCGAAGGCATCGGAAAGGCGGCACGGCCGTGACCTCGATCGCCCCCACTCTCCAGTCGTTCTTCACCGACCGGCTGGTCCGCCAGCGCCAGGTGAGCCCGCGTACCGTCGCCGCCTACCGCGACGCGCTCCGCCTCCTCCTCGGGTTCGTCCACCAACGCACGGGCATCGCCCCGGAGAGACTGGGCTGGAGCGACCTGGACGCCGACGCTGTCTCCGCCTTCCTCAATTACCTGGAGGACGAACGCGGCAACAGCACCCGCAACGTCCGGCTGACTGCGATCCGCTCCCTCTTCTCCTACGCCGCCCTGCAGCACCCCGAACACGCCCTCCTGATCCAGCGCGTCCTGGACATCCCGCCCAAACGGTGCGACAAGAGGAACGTCACCTCCCTGACGGCAGCAGAGGTCGACGCCCTGCTCGCGGCACCGGATCCGCGGCGATGGGAGGGACGACGGGACAAGGCGATGCTGGCCCTGGCCGTCCAGACCGGCCTGCGGGTCTCCGAACTCACCGGCCTGGACTGCGACGACGTCACGCTCGGCGAGGGCGCGTCCGTGCGCTGCGAGGGCAAGGGCCGCAAGCACCGCGCCGTCCCCCTGGACCGCAGCGTTCAGGACCTGCTGGGGCCTGGCTCGGAGAACGCTCCGGCAAGCGCGGCGAACCGCTGTTCTGCACCCGGACCGGACGGCGCCTCACCCGCGACGCCGTCGCCCAGCGCCTGGCCATCCATGTCCAGGCTGCCGCCGCAACCTGCCCGACCCTCCTCGACAAGCGCGTCCACCCCCACGTCCTACGCCACAGTTGCGCGATGTCCCTGCTCCAGGCCGGTGTCGACACCACAGTGATCGCGCTCTGGCTCGGCCACGCTGGCGTCCGCTCCACCGACGCCTACGTCCACGCCGACATGACCATCAAGGAGAAGGCACTCTCCCTGACCGCACCGGTCACCGCCCGCCCCGGCCGCTACCAGCCCACCGACAAGGTCCTTGCGTTCCTCGACCGCCTGTGAGCCGCGAGCCCAGCCGGCAGTGACAGTCCGCTTCGATAGCCTGCAGTGGTGGCTGATGATTCGTTGAAGTTCCTGATCGATGCCGATCACGGGCAGTTCTATGTCCAAGATCTTGAGCCCTATGACGCGTGGATGGCTGAACACGCGACAGACCCGGATCTCCCGCCAGCCGGCTGGACCGAGGAAGCAGTCCACATCCACCGCATCGGGGTGGAACCGCACTCCATCTCCGTCGGCACCGCGCGGGACGACATGGTCGAATCGCTGATCAGCATCCACACGTCCGCGCCCATGATCGAGCCGACGGCTGAGCACATCGTGGAGGCGGACCTGGCTGCCCCGACTGGCCAACTCGCCGTCTCCAGCCCGGGAGTCCACCCGGAGGACGGGCCAAGCATCACTGTCCCCGCAGGGCTGTTGCGAGTCCGGGTGTCCTACAATCCCCTCCGACCCACCGGCCGGCGACACCAACGGCGGCCCCGGCGATCACTTTCTCTACCAGATCGACCTCTGGCCCACCGACCAGACGCGCGAGCTCGACGTCCTCAAGCAGGGACCGACCCCCTGGGCCGGATAGACCCTCCCCGCCGTCGACTATGCCGAGCAGAACAGCCGTCACGCTGCCCACGATCACGCTCGCCCACATCCTTCTCGGCATAGTCGCGGTCTCGGCATAGGTCTGGGACGAGACGCTCCACGATCGTCACACGTGAAGCCTACTCATTCATCCAAATGAGATGTCCCCTAAGACGCCGCGACGGACGGCGGCGGGCAATGACCAGCCGCCGTCCAAGTTTCGGCCAAGCGACAAGCATCGACGCCATAGGCAGGGAGATCAGACGCACCGAGCAGCCGGAATGTTCCCCAGCGCACCGATCACCAGGGCGCGACGACCTCCGGTCGTCCTGCCCTCAGCACGCCGCTGCCCGTTGCCCAGACTCCTCACTTCATTGCGCAGTGGACGAGCTGAGGCGACCAGATCCTTGGTGAATTCCGACCATCCTCATCACCCTCGATGTGGTGGGCGGGTCAGTCGTGCGGGACGACAGCGACCGGTGACTGGGCGTGGTGGATTACGGCGTGGGCGACCGGCCCGAGCCGCATCCCGGCGTGGTGGTGCGGGCGGCGCCGGCGGCCCACCACGAGGAGGTCCGCGTCGGCGCAGGCGTCGACCAGTGCTGCGGCGCCGCTGCCGATCCGGCTGTCCTGGATCACCGCGACCTCGGGGTACTTCTCCCGCCAGCCGGTCATCGCCAGAGTGAGGAGTTCGTCCTCGATCGCCCGGAACTGCTCGGCCTCAGGCTGCGGGGACACCCACCCGGCGTAGCCCCACACCGGCGGCGGCGTCCAGCCGTGTACGGCGCGCAGCACCGCCCCGCGCCGCGCGGCCTCGCCGAACGCGAAGTCGAGGACGTCCGCGGCGGGCTCGCGGGTATCGATGCCGACGACCACCTCGGGTCCGTCGGGCCCGGCGGAGCGCTCGGTCTCGCCGGCGCGGACGAGCACGGTAGGGGCCTCGCTGCGGGCGGCGACGGCAAGGCCGATGGAGCCGACCATGAGCCCTCCGAAGCCGCCGAGCCCGCGGGAGCCGAGGACCAGCGTGCGCGCGTCGGCGGCCGCGTCGATCAGCACGTCGACAGGCTCGCCACCCCCGATCAGCTCGGCGCGGATCTCCAGGCTCGGATGGGTGACCTGGACCGCCTGCTTGGCGTCGGAGAGCATGCGCGTCGTCAGGGCACGGACGTCGGCCGGCTGGCCGGGGTCGGCGTGGAGGTCGTCGAGCCAGGTCTGGGCATGGACCAGGCGCAGCGGCAGGTCGTGGCGGGTGGCCTCGTCGGCCGCCCAGCGGGCGGCGGCGATGCTCGGCGCCGAGCCGTCGATGGCGGCGAGCAGGTAGTCGGCCATGGGGGGATTTCCTCTCCGGGACGGGCGGGATGCGGTGATCGTGTCGGGCCGGTCTTCGCGGGCGCGAGCTGCCCGGCCAGGGCCGACCGGCGCCCGGCGGGCGGCCCGAAGGTCCCGTACCAGGCGCCAGCTCGGCCCTGGTGTTCAGGCGAAGGCGGTCCGCAGGGCCCGCAGGGCCGTGGCGGGTTCGGCCAGGGCGTGGTGGACCGGCGGGATGGGCAGGCTGAGGCCGAGCAGTTGGTGGACGGCGTGCATGGCGCCGCGTACGGAGTACTCGACGGTGAAGACGACGTCCTCGGGGATCTCGACGTACTGGCCGAGGAGGGCGAAGTTGCGGGCGCCGTGCGGGATCACGCGCGGGCGGTCGTGCACGTCGCGGCGGGCGAACTGGCTGGTGATGTAGGGCATCATCACGGTGGTGACGGTCGTGGTGGCGCGGACCTCGTCGGCGAGGTCGGCGAAGCCGAGCTGGCCCAGGAGTTCGGTGAGGATCTCCTGCCCGGTGCATTCGGCCATGGCCTTGCCGGTGTGCTCGCCCGGCGTGTCGATGAACAGGCCGTAGCCCCACAGGGTGAACACGTCGTCCCGCTGGCCGTCGAAGTGAGGCGGGCGGGGAACGACGATCGACATCAGCCAGGGCGAGTCCTTGAAGGTCATCAGCGCGCCCGTGCCAGGGGCGTTCCCGCTGAACTCCTCGATCCGCTTCAGCAGGGTGGGGCTGCGCATGGTGAGGGTGAACGACTCCCAGGCGGCCTCGGGGATGCTGCCGTTGAAGACGGCCGGTCGGCCGAAGTCCGGCGCCTTGCGGGAGAGGGTCTCCCAGAGCGTCCAGCTGCCGTCGCGCTTGTCCCGGATCAGCTCGGGCGCGGTGTGGTCATCGCCGTAGGCGGCGTCGGCGGTCATCGAACCGAGCGTGATGAACGCCAGGTCGAGGTCGGCGAGTTCGACCTCGTCATGGCGGCCCTCGCGGTCGAGGTGCAGGCGCCTGGCGCGGCGGATCCCGTCCCGCTCGGTGAAGTCGACGTCGGTGACGGTGACGCCGTGCTCGAAGCGCACCCCGTGCTCCAGCAGCCACGCGGTGAGCGGCCGGACGATGGAGTCGTACTGGTTGAGGCGGGTGCGGCGCACACCGGCCAGGGTGTGGATACGGGGGAACTCCTGGAGGAAGCGCAGCAGGTAGCGCTTGAGCTCGATGGCGCTGTGCCAGTTCTGGAAGGCGAAGGTGGTGCGCCACATCGCCCAGAAGTTGGTGGCGAAGAAGTGCTCGGAGAACAGCTCGTCGATCCGGCGCGCGCCGATCACCGATTCGGGCATGACCAGCAGCCGGGTCAGTTCGAGCCGGTCGTGCGCGTCGAGGCCGAGGCGGGCGGCATCGAGGATGCGGTGGTCGCGGTCGATCAGCCGGGCCCTGGCGTCGGTCGGCCATGCCCGGTTGAAGTCGATGATCTCCTGGCGGACGGACACCCCCGGGTCGTCCAGGGTCGGGATCGTCTCCAGCAGGTTCCAGAGGCAGGTGTACGCCTCATCCTCCAGCATCCGCCCGCCGCGGGTCACGTACGCCTGGTCCGGTGAGCTCCGGCCGTCGAGTGAGCCGCCCGCCAGGGGCAGCTGCTCCAGGATGTGGATGTTCTCGCCGGGGACGTCGCCGTCCCGGATCAGGAAGGCCGCGGCGGCCAGGGCGGCGATCCCGCCGCCGACCAGGTAGGCCTTCGCGTGACGCCCACTGTCGATCATGGCTCTTTCCCCGTCCTTGTGGCGTTCGCCTACGCTCCTCGGCAGGCGCCGCCCAGCCTCCGGCACCCGGAGTGATCCGGGCAGGGCCATACAGACCACATCCCCGGTGCCGCAGGTCCCGCCCGGTCCGTCACGCTGCGGCCGTCCGGGTGACATAGGCGGCGGGGTGGGTCGCACGTCCTTCCCACGCGGCCGGATTGTGGCCCGGTCGGCCCTGGGCCCGGCCGAACGCGTGGCGTGACGATGGGATGGTCCGCCGTCGGCGGCCGGCGAAGCCCACCGATCCCGAGGAGACCCAGCCATGTCCGCAATCGTCAGCCCGGCGCCCGGCGAGCTGCCCGAACAGGAGCTGCACGCGCTCGACGCCCACTGGCGGGCCGCCAACTACCTGGCGGCGGGCCAGATCTACCTGATGGCCAACCCGCTGCTGCGCGAGCCGCTGCGCCCCGAGCACATCAAGCCCCGGTTGCTGGGCCACTGGGGGACCTCACCGGGCCTGAACCTGGTGTACACCCACCTCAACCGGATGATCTCCCGGCATGACCTGAACGCCATCTGCGTCTGGGGCCCGGGCCACGGCGGCCCGGCGGTGCTGGCCGGCTCCTGGCTGGAGGGCAGCTACAGCGACACCTACCCGTCCGTCACCCGCGACGGCGAGGGCATGGCGAAGCTGTTCCGGCAGTTCTCCTTCCCCGGCGGAGTTCCCAGCCACGTCGCGCCCGAGACGCCCGGCTCCATCCACGAGGGCGGCGAGCTCGGCTACGCGCTCTCGCACGCCTACGGCGCCGCCTTCGACAACCCCGGCCTGCTGGTCGCCTGCGTGATCGGCGACGGGGAGGCGGAGACCGGGCCGCTGGCCGCCTCCTGGCACAGCGACAAGTTCCTCGACCCGGTGCACGACGGCGCGGTCCTGCCGATCCTGCACCTCAACGGCTACAAGATCGCCAACCCGACGGTGCTCGCCCGCCTGCCGGAGGCCGAGCTGGACGCGCTGCTGCGCGGCTACGGCCACGATCCGCTGTACGTCACCGGGGACGACCCGACGGCCGTGCACCGCGCGATGGCCGCCGCCATGGACACCGCCCTGGAGCGGATCGCCGCCATCCAGCGAGCCGCCCGCGAGGACGGGGCCACCGAGCGCCCGGCGTGGCCGGTGATCGTGCTGCGCACCCCGAAGGGCTGGACCGGCCCGCACGAGGTGGACGGTGTGCCGGTTGAGGGCACCTGGCGGGCCCACCAGGTGCCGCTCGACCAGGTCCGAACCAACCCCGCGCACCTCGCGCAGCTGGAGGCGTGGCTGCGCTCCTACCGGCCCGAGGAACTCTTCGACGAGCAGGGTCGGCCCACCGCCCAGGTCCTCGACTGCGTCCCCGAGGGCCGTCACCGGCTCGGCGCCAACCCGCATGCCAATGGCGGCCTGCTCCTGCGCGAGCTGCCCCTGCCCGAGCTGGAGCACTACGCCGTTCCCGTCGACGAGCCGGGCGCAACGCTGCACGAGCCGACCCGGGTGCTGGGCGACCTGCTCGAACAGGTGATGGCCGACACCGCCGAGCGCCGCGACTTCCGGCTGGTCGGCCCGGATGAGACCGCCTCCAACCGCCTCCAGGCCGTCTACGGCGTTACCGGAAAGGCCTGGCAGGCCGCCACACTGCCGGTCGACGAACATCTCGCCCGCGACGGCCGCGTGCTGGAGATCCTCTCCGAACACACCTGCCAGGGCTGGCTTGAGGGCTACCTGCTGACCGGCCGCCACGGCCTCTTCTCCTGCTACGAGGCCTTCGTCCACATCGTCGACTCGATGGTCAACCAGCACATCAAGTGGCTGCGCACCACCCGGACGATCCCCTGGCGCGCTCCCATCGCCTCGCTCAACTACCTGCTCACCTCACACGTCTGGCGTCAGGACCACAACGGTTTCTCCCACCAGGACCCCGGCTTCGTCGACCACGTCCTCAACAAGAGCCCCGAGGCCGTCCGCGTCTACTTCCCGCCGGACACCAACACCCTGCTCGCCACCGCCGACCACGTCCTGCGCAGCCGCGACTACGTCAACGTCGTGGTTGCCGGCAAGCAGCCCTGCTTCGACTGGCTCACCCTGGACGAGGCCCGGGCGCACTGCGCACGCGGCGTGGGGATCTGGGAGTGGGCCGGCAGCGGCGACGGAACCCGCGAGCCCGACGTCGTGCTCGCATGCGCCGGGGACGTGCCGACCCAGGAGGTGATCGCCGCAGCCGAGCTGCTGCGTCGTCACCTGCCCGAGCTGGCGGTGCGGGTGGTGAACGTGGTCGACCTGGCCCGGCTGATGCCCGCCGAGGAACACCCGCACGGCATGCCCGACGCCGAGTTCGACGCCCTCTTCACCCGCGACAAGCCGGTGATCTTCGCCTACCACGGCTACCCGTGGCTGATCCACCGCCTCGCCTACCGCCGCGCCGTCCACCCGCAGCTGCACGTGCGTGGCTACAAGGAGTCCGGCACCACGACCACCCCCTTCGACATGGTCGTCCGCAACGACCTCGACCGCTACCGCCTCGTCATGGACGTCATCGACCGTGTCCCTGACCTCGCGGTGCGCGCCGCCGCCGTCCGGCAAGCGATGACCGACCAGCGCAGCCGGCACCACGACTGGATCCGCGAACACGGCACCGACCTGCCGGAGATCGCCGACTGGCAGCCGGGCAGCTGACCCGGCCCGGCCGGCACCCCCACCAAAGGGAGATGAGCACCATGGACCTGACCGTCACCGTCGGCGTCGACGGCTCCGAAGCCAGCCTGGCCGCCGCCGACTGGGCCGCACGCGAGGCACTGCTGCGCGACCGACCGCTGCGCGTACTGCACGCCCTTCCCCTGATGCCGCACCTGCTCCCCAGCTGGAGCCGGCCGGCCCGGCCCAGCGGCGACCTCCTCCACGAGGTCCGGCACGTCCTCGCGGTGCGCCACCCCCAATTGCCGGTCCGCACCGACGAGGTCCACGACGCCGTCACCTCGGCACTGGTCGCCGCAGGCGAGGACGCCGAACTGCTGGTCCTCGGGGCACGCGGCAGCGGCGGCTTCCCGGAGCTGCGGGTCGGCTCCACCGCACTGCACATCGCCGCGCGGGCGGGCTGTCCCACGGTGCTGCTCCCTGTGGAGGAGCCGGGCGCGCACCCGCGCGAGCACGTGGTGGTGGGGCTGGACGCCCGCCGCCCCGCCGAGGCGGCACTCCACTTCGCCCTCCTCGCCGCGCGACGCTACGGCCTGCCGCTGCGGGTCGTGCACGCCGGGGCGGGTCCGGCGGTGGTGGGGGCCGGCGAGCGCCGGTATGGCGAGGCGGCCCTGCTCGCCCGGGTCCTGGAGCCCTGGAAGGCGGCCCACTCCGGCGTCGAGGTCGTCGAGGACGCCGTGGGCGGCGCACCGGGTCAGGTGCTGGTGGAGGCGTCCGCGAAGGCTCGGCTGCTGGTGGTGGGCCGCCGGGCGGCGGACGGGTTCGGTGTCCTCGGCCCGGTGGCCCACGCCGTCCTGCACCACGCCGCCTGCCCGGTGGCGGTCGTGCCCGAGGCGTGAGCGCGGCCCCGGCCGGGACCTTCGGTACCGGCCGGGGACTGGTCGGCCCCTGTGGCCGACCCTCGTCGGCCGCGAGGCTGTCTGTCAGACCCGAGGTCGGGCGCATCGGTGCCGCGGCCGCTGAACGGAGGAGGTCGTGATCATGTCCCATGCCGTGGTGGTGGGAGTCGACGGATCGGCGCAGAGCGCGGCCGCGGCCGAGTGGGCGGCCTACCAGGCCCACCGGAGCGGCATGGCGCTGCGGATGATCCACGCCGGTGGAGCCGAGCCGGAGCTGTCGGCGGCGCCGGTGGACCAGACCCAGTCGTTGCCCCGGGCGGTGCTCGCCCTGCGCGGCCACCTCGTGGAGGTGCTGCCGGGCCTGGACGTCTCCTGCGAGCACGTCCCCGGCAGCCCGGTGCACGCACTGATCGCCGCCGGAGAACGCGAGGGGCAGCTGGTGCTCGGCTCGCGAGGGTTGGGCGGGCTCACCGGGCTCGTGGTCGGCTCGGTGGCGCTGCGCGCGGCCGCGCACGCCGCATGCCCCGTGATCCTGGTCAGGGCGGGCGCGGACGGCCAGGGCGGCGCGCCCGGTGACGTCGTGGTCGGGGTGGACAGCAGCCGGCCCGGCGCCGAGGTACTCGCCTTCGCCTTCGAGGAGGCCGCCGAACGGGGAGCGAACCTGCGGGTGTTGGAGAGCCGCGATCTGCCCACCGGGGGGTACGTGACGGCGGCTCCGCTGGATCCGCCGGAGATCACGGCCGCGTTGGCAGCCGCAGCGCTGGTCCGGCTCCAGGACACGCTGACGCCCTGGCAGAAGAAGTTCCCCGAGGTGAGCGTGGAAGCCGAGGTGACCGGCTGGCCGGCCGGAAAGGCGCTGGTGGAGGCATCTCGCAGCGCTTCCCTGGTGGTGGTGGGCCGGCGGACCCCGAGGAACCGGCCGGCCGTGCCCGGGCTGGGCACCGTGGCCCACGCGGTGCTGCACCACACGCACGGCCCGGTCGCGGTGGTGCCGCACGACTGATCGACGACGCCATGGTGGCCGTGGCAGGACCGACACCCGGTCCTGCCACGGCCACCTGCGTGTGGGCCCCGGGGCGTGGCCGGCCCCCGGCAGCCTGTGAACGAGGGACCTTCGGCCCGCAGGTGTACCCCAACGGCCGCCTCCCCGTGGTGCGCCGCTCGGGAAGGCTCTCAGTGGAAGCGCGGGCGACGCCCGCCGGCGCTCGATCCCCGGACGAAGAACCGAAAGGTGGTCCCGCCATGCCCCGCCGCCCGCAGACCGAGGAGCCGGCTTTTCCCGTCCCCGCCCCGGCACCCGCCACTGCCGTCGACGCCTTGGTCACCGACGCGCTGACGGCTCTTGGGGACTACGCCGACTTCACCCAGGAGCAGGTCGACCACATGGTCAAGAAGGCGTCCCTGGCCGCACTGGCCCAGCACACCGGCCTCGCCGCCCTGGCGGTGGAGGAGACCGGGCGCGGCCTGTTCGAGGACAAGGCCGTGAAGAACGTGTTCGCCTGCGAGAACGTCACCCACGTGATGGCCCGGACGAAGACCGTCGGGGTGGTGCACCGGGACGAGATCGACGGGATCGTGGAGATCGCCGAGCCGGTCGGCGTGGTCGCGGGCATCACCCCGGTCACCAACCCCACCTCCACCACCATCTTCAAGTGCCTGCTGGCGCTGAAGACCCGCAACCCGATCGTGTTCGCCTTCCACCCCGCCGCCCAGCGCTGCTCGGCCGAGGCGGCCCGGATCGTGCGGGACGCGGCGGTGGCGGCCGGAGCGCCGCGCTCCTGCATCCAGTGGATCGAGGAGCCGTCGATGGCGGCCACCCACGCCCTGATGAACCACCCGGACGTGGCCACCATCCTGGCGACGGGCGGCAACGCGATGGTCCGGGCAGCGTACTCCTGCGGCAAGCCGGCCCTCGGCGTCGGCGCCGGCAACGTCCCCGCCTACGTCGAGAGGAGCGCCGACATCCGGCGGGCCGTCAACGACATCGTGCTGTCGAAGACCTTCGACAACGGCATGATCTGCGCCTCCGAGCAGGCCGTCATCCTGGACGCGGAGATCCGCGACGCGGCGCTCGCCGAGTTCCGCACGCTGAAGGCGTACCACGCGAGCGCCGAGGAGAAGTCGCTGCTGGAGCGGTACCTGTTCGGAGCCGGGGACGGGACTTCCTGCGCGGGGGAGCGGCTGAACGCCGACGTGGTGGGCCGCAGCGCCCAGGAGATCGCCGCATCGGCAGGGTTCGAGGTACCGGCAGACACCTCGGTGATCCTGGTGGACACGGAGCGGGTCGGGCCGACCGAGCCGCTGACCCGGGAGAGACCAGCTGCCGCGAGACCCGTCGCGGCTGGAGGAGACCATTCGGGAGCGCGAGGAACTCGCCGAGCAGATCAAGGCTTTGGGCGAGCTCAAGCAGATGGCCGCGAGCTACGGACATGACGTCTCAGGCCCGGCCACGACCGCCCGCGAGGCGGCCCAGTGGCTCTACTACGCCTATCTGGCCGCCGTGAAGGAGCAGAACGGCGCCGCGATGTCGCTCGGCCGCACCTCCACCTTCCTCGACATCTACCTGCAACGGGATCTCGACGCGGGTCGGTTGACCGAGGAGCAGGCGCAGGAGCTGATCGACGACTTCGTCATCAAGCTGCGGATCGTGCGCTTCCTGCGCACCCCAGAGTACGACGAGCTGTTCTCCGGTGACCCGACCTGGGTGACGGAGTCCATCGGCGGTATCGCGACGGATGGACGGCCGCTGGTGACGCGCACCTCCTTCCGCTACCTGCAGACCCTCTACAACCTCGGCCCCGCCCCCGAGCCGAATCTGACCGTCTTCTGGTCCACGCAACTCCCGCGAGGTTTCAAGGAGTTCTGCGCCAAGGTGTCCATCGACACCTCTAGCATCCAGTACGAGTCGGACGAACTGATGCGCCCGCGCTTCGGCGACGACACCGCCATCGCCTGCTGCGTCTCCGCGATGGCCGTCGGCAAGCAGATGCAGTTCTTCGGCGCCCGGGTCAACCTCGCCAAGACCCTGCTCTACGCGATCAACGGAGGCCGGGACGAGAAGTCCGGCGCCCAGGTCGGCCCCGAGACGGGCGCGCTCACCGACGAGGTGCTCGACTACGACGCCGTGCTGGCCAAGCTCGACCAGCAGATGGAGTGGCTGGCCGAGACCTACGTCCACGCGCTCGACGTCATCCACTACATGCACGACAAGTACGCCTACGAGCGGATCGAGATGACCCTGCACGACCGGGAGGTCCGCCGCACCATGGCCTGCGGGATAGCCGGGCTCTCGGTGGCCGCAGACTCGCTCTCCGCCATCAAGCACGCGAAGGTCAGGCCCGTGCGGGACGAGACCGGGCTCGCCGTGGACTACCTGGTCGAGGGGGATTACCCCGCGTACGGCAACAACGACGACCGGGCCGACGCGATCGCCGTCCGGCTGGTCGAGGAGTTCATGGCGAAGGTGCGCAAGCACCCCACGTACCGGGGAGCCGAGCACACCCAGTCCGTCCTGACCATCACCTCGAACGTCGTCTACGGGGGGAAGACCGGCGCCACCCCGGACGGCCGCAAGGCCGGCGAACCGTTCTCCCCGGGCGCCAATCCGATGAACGGACGCGACCGCCACGGGTACGTCGCCGCGGCCCTGTCCGTGGCCAAACTCCCCTACCAGCAGGCCGAGGACGGCATCTCGCTCACCAACACCGTCACCCCCGACGCGCTCGGGCGCACGCAGGAGGAGCGGATCGCCAACCTGGTCGGCGTGCTCGACGGGTACACCACATGCCACGGCTTCCACATGAACGTCAACGTCCTCAACCGCGAGACCCTGCTGGACGCCATGGAACACCCGGAGAACTACCCCCAGTTGACCATCCGGGTCAGCGGCTACGCGGTCAACTTCGTCCGCCTCACCCGCGAGCAGCAGCTCGACGTGATCGGCCGCACCTTCCACGGCGCGCTGTAGCCGCGCCCACCAGCACGCGGTGCCGACACCCTCCCCGACCACGGGTGTCGGCACCGCGCCTTTGCGCAAGGAGAACCGGAATGACCGAAGCCTCCGTCCCCGGATCGGCCGGCGTCGCCACACCCCCGTCCTGTCCGCCCGCGGGCAGGACGGGGGTGTGCCCGGTGACCGGCATGCTGCACTCCTGGGACCTGTCGACCGGAGTCGACGGCCCGGGCACGCGCTTCGTCGCCTTCCTGGCAGGCTGCCCACTGCGCTGCATGTACTGCCACAACCCCGACACCTGGCACCTGCGCGACGGCCGACGCACCACCGCCGACGAGATCGTCCAGGAGGCCGCCAAGTACACCGAGTTCATCCACGCCAGCGGCGGCGGCGCGACGATCAGCGGTGGCGAGCCGCTGCTCCAGCCGGCTCTCACCGGCGAGCTGCTCCACCGCTTCAAGCACGAACTCGGCCTGCACACCGCCCTGGACACCTCGGGCTTCCTCGGCGCCCGCGCCACCGACACGCTGCTCGCCGACACCGACCTCGTCCTGCTCGACATCAAGTCCTGGGACCGTGGGCTCTACCGGCACCTGACCGGGCAGCGGCTCGCCCCCACCCTGGACTTCGCCCGCCGGCTGGCCGGCCTCGGCGCAGAGGTCTGGGTCCGCTTCGTCCTCGTTCCCGGGCTTACCGACCTCGCCGAGAACATCGAGGGCGTCGCAGCCTTCACCGCCTCCCTCGGCAACGTCACCCGGGTCGACATCCTGCCCTTTCACAGGCTCGGCGCTGCCAAATGGCGCGCGCTCGACCTGGAGTTCGCCCTCGCCGACGCCCCGACGCCGACCCGCGACCAGTTGACCGCGGCCCGAGCCGTGTTCGCCGCCCATGGGCTGCACGCCGTCTGATCGCGCAAGCCACATTCGCTCCCCGGTTGGTCGAGACCAACAACTCTCGACCGACCTGGGAGCTTCGTCGTGCTCGTGGCGTGTGCCAGTGCTCGGGGCAGCGCCGATCCGGGTGGCGGGACGCTTGTGAACCTGTGCCGGAGAGAAACGCAGTGGTCGACCGCGATCGTGTCGCGGTCGGCCACTGCGTTGCGGTGGGCGGTCAGCGCAGCCAGGGGTGGTCGCGCACGACGGGGAGAGCGGCCCAGCGGCGGCCCAGCCCCCAGCCGTCGCCGGCGGAGGCGGCGGCCAGCACGATCAGCAGCAGGGCGTAGACGAGGTGGTAGTCGGCGATGGGGTTGTTGGAGCCGCTGGCGGCGCCGTTCGCCAGGTGGCGAGCGGGCGGCCACTCGGCGGCCCACATCATGGCCAGCAGCAGGGTCCCGCTCGCCGCCGCGATCCGCAGGCCGATCCCGCCGATGAGAGCGAGACCGATACCGAGCAGGCCGAGCATGAACAGCCAGTCGGCCCATGCCTGTCCGGCCCAGTGGTGGAAGGTGGACTGGAGCGGGCCGGCCGAGACGTGGCTGAGGAAGCCCCTTGTGGGTGAGCCGCCCTTGACCCAGGCGGCGGTGCTGGTGGTGGCGTAGCCGAGGCCGAAAGCCTTGTCGAGGAAGGCCCACAGGAACACGAAGCCGAGGCCGACCCGGGTGGCGGCCAGGGCCGTGCTTGCTGTCGCTGTGCCGGCGGCGGCTTTGTCGGCCGGCTGTGCGGTGAGGCGGTGGAGCCTGGCCGTGAAGCGGCGGGGCATCCGGGAGGTGCGGGCGTGGTGGACGGCCATGGTGGGTTCCTTCGCTCGTTCCGCTGCCGGAATGGTGAGTTGGTGATGTGCGAGTGTGCTGCGGTGGCGCGAGGCCGCGGGCGGCTCGGTGGGAGGTCCGGGCCCGGGGCCCGGACCTCCCACCGTCACTTGCGGTGCATGGTGTGCAGGGCCTGAGCCAGGACGTGCGGGTCGTGGTGGCCCTTGTGGACGGCCGGGGGCTGCCGGTCCAGGCCGAGGAGCTGCGCCACAGCGGTCCAGGCGGTGCGCACGGAGTACTCGACGGTGAAGACGACGTCGTCGGGGACCTCGGCGTACTGGCCGATGAAGGCGAGGTTGGTGGAGCCTTCCGGGACGACCTGCGGACGGTCGCCGTGGCTGCGGACCAGGAACTGGCTGGTGATGTAGGGCATCAGGCAGGGGATGACGGTGGACGCCTCGACGACGCGCTCCGCGGTGGCGGCGTCCACGGCCAGGTGGTGGAGGACCTCCTGGAGGATCTCCTCCCCGCTGCACTCCCGCATGGGCTTGCGGACGTAGGTGCCGGGCTTGTCGGGGAAGAGTCCGTAGCCCCACCACACGGACACGCCCTCGGGCTGCTGCTGGTAGACCGGCTGGCGGTTGACCACGACGGTGAGCAGCCACGGGGAGTCGGTGAGGGTGAGCAGGCCGCCCCGACCGGTGGCACGGCCGGTGAACGTCTCCATCCAGTCCAGGAAGGCCGGGTCCTTGGCGGTGACGGTGAAGGACTCCCAGGTGGAGTCGGCGACGCTGCGGTCGAACACCTCCGGGCGGCCGAAGTCCTCGCGGCCCCGGGCGAGTCGGTGCCACAACAGGAAGGAGGAGGGGCTGCGCGAGGTGCGCGGGCCTTCCGGCGGGGCGGTGTGCGAGCCGAGGGTGGAGTCGGCGGTCATGGAGCCGTTGGTGACGAACACCAGGTCCTCCGGGGCAACCGGCAGGTCGGCGTGGGCACCCGTGAAGTGGATGCGCTCGACGCTCGTGCCAGGCCCGGCTCGGAAGGACAGGTCGGTCACCCGGTGGCCGGTGTGGATCCGCACCCCGCGCTCCAGCAGCCAGGCGGTCAGCGGGCGGACGATCGAGTCGTACTGGTTGTAACGGGTGCGGTAGATTCCGGACATGGTCTCGAATTCCGGGAACAGGTGGACGAAGCGCCTGAGGTAGCGGCGGAACTCGATCGCGCTGTGCCAGGGCTCGAAGGCGAAGGTGGTGCACCACATGTACCAGAAGTCGGTGGTGAAGAATCCCTCGCTGAAGCAGTCGGTGATCCGCTTGCCGTCCAGCATCCGCTCGGGGGTGGCCAGGCAGGCGACCAGCTCCAGGCGGTGGCGCTCGGAGAAGCCCATGGTGTGGCCGTCGCGGATCGCCCCTCCTGCGCCGACCAGTCGGGTGGCGTCGTCCCACGGGGACTCCTCGTGGGAGTTCATGATGTCCTGCGTGGCGGAGATCGCCGGGTCGTCCAGCGACGGGATGCCGGACAGCAGGTCGTACGTGCAGCGGAACTGGGCCTCGAACATCCGCCCGCCGCGCATCGTGTAGCCCGCTTCCGGCGTGCCGCCCGCATCCAGGCTGCCGCCGGCCTCCTCCTGCTCTTCGAAGACGTGGATGTCGCTGCCGGTGAAGCCGCCGTCGCGGATCAGGAACGCCGCTGCGGACAGGGCGGCTATGCCGCCGCCGACCAGGTATGCCTTTGCCATGGGAATGCTCCTCAACTCTGCTGTTCTGCTGTGGTGTTCGGAATCGGTCGGCCGCGGCGGTGCGCCGATCGGGGTGTGGACCCCAGCCTGCTCCCGGCTGAGGTGCGGGTCTGTGGGCCATTGGTCCCGGTGGCGGAACAACGGTCCCGGCAGCTCGGGCAGGTCGGCCGTCAGGGCGCCAAGTCGCGGCGCTGCAGCAGCGGGAGCGCGGCGGCGATCCCGGCGGCCCCGACGGCGACCAGGACGGCGAACGGGCCCCAGGCGATCGTCCCGTGGGCGAGTGCGTCACCGGGCGTGTAGTAGTGGAACGGGCTCAGGTACCGCAGCGGTGCGACCGGATGCCAGGCCATGGCGATGAAGTTGACGGCGAAGCCGACGGCCCCCAGCCCGATGGTTGCGCCGATCACCTGGGCCCGGTGGCGAGCTGCGGCGGAGACGGCCAGGGCCAGCCCGGACAGGCAGAGCGTGAAAGCGCAGCCCGCCAGGCCGGCCGCGAGCACGCCGCGCAGCGGGACCGCGTGGTGAAGGTCGGGGGAGAGTGCCACGCCACCGGCGACCGCCAGGGTGGCGGCGGCGTTGAGCACCAGCGAGGCCTCGCCCACGGCGAAGGTCCGCTCGGCCAGCAGCCGCAGGCGCGAGACCGGACGGACAATCAGCAGCTCGACGGTGCCGGACTCGACGTCAGCTGCGACCGCCGCTGCCGCGAACGAGCCGATCGCCGTCAGCTGCATGGCGATCCAGAACGGGTGCACCAGACCGGCCCCGAGCAGTCCGGCGTAGCTGGCGATGGAGACATCGCCGGTCGAACCGGAGAACGCCTTCAACGCCCCCGGTCCGGCCGGTCCGGCCCCGGCGAACAGTTGCGTCGGCGGCACCGCCCGGATGACCGCCACGATCAGTGCCTCGAAGACGACCATGCCCGCCACCAGGAACGCCACCATTCGGCGGCGCCGGTACAGAGCCAGCCAGAACAAGGGGAACCGGGCTCTCACGACCGTACCTCCGCTGCTTCGACATCCTGCCGGTACAGGTCGAGGAACGCCTCGTCCAGCCCGGCCTCCTCCACCGACAGGTCCGCCACCGGCAGCGCGACCAGGAGCTCGCGGAGTCCCGCGACCAACTCCGCCGGCGGGACGAGCAACTCGACCTCGTCCCCGTGCCAGCGCGGTGACCAGCGCTCCGCCGACCCCAGCCCCCGGGCACCCAGTCCGTCGGCCAGCACCAGCCGCACCCGCCTGGCGCGCTCCTGCCGCAGGGTGGACACGGCCCGCACCGCCACCAGCCGCCCCGCCCGCACGAGCGCCACCCGGCCGCAGGCGCGCTGCACCTCGGGCAGCACGTGGCTCGACAGCAGGACCGTACGTCCCGCGTGCGACGCCTCCGCCAGCAGCGCGAAGAAGACCTCCTGGACCAGTGGGTCCAGGCCCTCGGTGGGCTCGTCCAGCACCACCAGCTCGGGATCGTGCTGGAGCGCCTGGACCAGGCCGAGCTTCTGCTTCATACCGCGCGAGTACTCCCGCACCGGCCGGGCCAAGTCGGCGACCGTCAGCCCGAGCCGCTCGCACAGCTCCGCGCGCCGCGACGTCGCGGCGCCCTGAAGGTCGCCGAGCAGTCGCAGTGTCTGAGCACCGGTCAGCTCCGGGTACAGGCGAAGTTCTCCCGGCAGGTAGCCCAGGCGCGGGGCCAGGCGC